>JBQTHU010000042.1:0-2714 GCA_052389535.1 Betaproteobacteria bacterium
ACGCCAGCGGCGCACCGCAACCGGCAGCACGCGCCGCACGCCGTCATGCGCGGCTGGTATCGCGGAAAAGTTCTCTTCCACCACCCAGTCCACGGCCGCTGCCGGGATGGCGCGGCGAATATCGCTCACCACCGGCAGGTTGTGCACCACGTCCCCCAGCGACGAGGTTTTGACCAGCAGAATCGATTTCATCGTTATCGTGGCGGGGCCCCGCCGCGCGATGCTACACGCAAACAGCTGTTGCGCATAGAATAGCGCTGCGATCCCGCGACACGCGCTGCCATTACAACAGATCGGTCAATGATTCTCGTCACCGGGGGGGCCGGTTTCATCGGCTCGAACTTCGTGCTCGATTGGATCGCCAACGAGAACACGCCGGTATTGAACCTGGACAAGCTGACTTACGCCGGCAATCCGGGAAATCTGGCCGCGCTCAAGGACGAAGCCCGCCACGTTTTCGTCAAGGGCGACGTCTGCGATCGCGCGCTCCTTGCCCGATTGCTGAAGGAACATCGTCCGGACGCCATCGTGCATTTCGCGGCGGAAAGCCACGTCGACCGCTCGATACACGGGCCGGGGGAATTCGTACAGACCAACGTGGCTGGAACGTTTTCACTGCTGGAGGAAACTGCGGCGTACTGGTCTGCGCTGGATGACGCGGAGAAAAAACGTTTTCGATTCCTGCACGTTTCCACGGATGAGGTCTACGGCTCACTCGGCCCGGACGAGGCTCCGTTCGACGAGACGCGGGCGTATCGACCCAACAGCCCGTACGCGGCATCCAAGGCCGCGTCGGATCATCTGGTGCGTGCCTACCACCGCACCTACGGATTGCCCGCGATCACCACCAACTGCTCCAATAATTACGGGCCGCTGCAGTTTCCCGAGAAGCTCATCCCGCTCATGATCGTGAACGCGGGCCGGGAAAAACCGCTGCCGATCTACGGTGACGGCCTCAACGTCCGCGACTGGCTCTACGTGAGCGACCATTGCGCGGCAGTGCGTCTCGTCCTGCAGCGCGGCCGGCCGGGTGAAACCTACAACATCGGCGGCGACAGCGAGCGCAGCAATCTCGATGTGGTGAAAGCGATCTGCGCGCTCTTCGATGAGCTGCGGCCGCAGGCGGCGCCGCACGCGCGGCTGATGAAGCATGTCGCCGATCGCCCCGGTCACGATCGCCGCTACGCCATGAACTTCCGCAAAATCGCCGGCGAACTTGGCTGGCAGCCGAAGGAGCGGCTCGAAACGGGCCTGCGCAAGACCGTGGCGTGGTACCTCGGACACATGGACTGGGTCGAGAGCGTGACGAGCGGCGCGTATCGCAGCTGGATCGATCTCAATTATGCAAACCGGGGGGCGGCGTGAAAGGCATCATACTGGCGGGTGGCGCGGGCAGCCGGCTCTATCCGGCGACGCTGGTGGTTTCCAAGCAACTGCTGCCGGTCTACGACAAGCCGATGGTGTATTACCCGCTCTCCACGCTCATGCTCGCCGGCATCCGTGACATCCTTCTGATCTCCACGCCTCAGGACACGCCGCGTTTTGAGCAGCTCCTGGGCGATGGCAGCCGCTGGGGGCTCAGCCTGTCCTACGCGGTGCAGCCCAAGCCCGACGGCATCCCGCAGGCTTTCGTCATCGGCGCCGATTTCATCGGGCGCGATCCGTGCGCGCTGATCCTGGGCGACAATATATTCTATGGGCATGATCTGCCCGTTGATCTGCAGGCCGCGACGCGCAGGACGAAAGGGGCGACGATCTTCGTCTACCAGGTGAATGACCCCGAGCGCTACGGCGTGGTGGAGTTCGATGGCAGCCGTAAAGTGATTTCCATCGAGGAAAAGCCTGCTCGGCCCAGGTCGCGCTACGCCCAGACCGGCTTCGCCGTGTACGACAATGGCGTCATCGACGTCGCCCGCCGCCTGAAGCCTTCGCGCCGCGGCGAGCTGGAAATCACCGACCTCAACCTGGAGTATCTGCGCCGCGGCGAACTGGAGGCCGCGCTCATCGGGCGCGGCGTCGCCTGGCTCGATACCGGCACGCATGAGGCGCTGCTCGAGGCGTCGATGTTCATCGAGACGATCGAGAAACGTCAGGGCCTGAAGATCGCCTGCCCGGAGGAGATCGCCTACCGCATGGGATTCATCACCGCAGCCCAGCTCGAAGAGCTCGCGGGATCGATGCGCAGCAACGCCTACGCCGGATACCTCAAGGAAGTGCTGGGCGCCGGACGGACCTCATGAAAGTCCTCGTGACCGATATTCCCGACGTGCGTATCGTGGAGCCGCGAGTTTCCGGCGATGCGCGCGGCTTTCTCTACGAAAGCTACAATGCCCGGGATTTCGCGGAGCAGGCCGGCATCCCGCAGCGCTTCGTGCAGGACAACCATTCGCGCTCGGCACGGGGTGTGCTGCGCGGCCTGCACTATCAGGTTCAGCAGGCGCAGGGAAAGCTCGTGCGGGTCATTGCCGGCGAAATCTTCGACGTAGCGGTGGATTGCCGCCGCTCGTCGGCCAGCTTCGGGCGCCATGTCGCGACGCGCCTTTCGGCGGACAACCGGAGGATCCTCTGGATACCGGAGGGATTCGCCCACGGCTTTGTGGTGCTCTCCGAGTACGCGGAGGTCTGTTACAAAACGACCGACTTCTGGGCGGCGCAGCACGAGCGCTGCATCGCGTGGAACGATCCTGATCTCGCCATCCCGTGGCCGCTGGATG
>JBQTHU010000043.1:0-4096 GCA_052389535.1 Betaproteobacteria bacterium
GAGCCGACGCACGAAGCGCTTGTGCCAGCGCGCGACGAGCGGTGCGCCGTCTGCGATGCGTCTTGCTGTCGCGTGCGTTTCCTCTGCGAGCAGCGCATCCGCCACCACGCGCGTGAGGAGCCCTTTCGCAAAAGCCTCTTGCGCGTCCCAGACACGGCCCTCGATGAGAGTTTCCAGCGCCCCGGCGCGCCCCACCATGGGCAACACGGCGTTCAGCTCGTCGTAGGCGATCGGAAAGCCGAGCCGGTTGATCGGCACGCCGAAGCGCGCGGATTCGCCGGCGATACGCAGATCACACTGACATGCGATTTCGAGCCCGCCGCCCACGCACGGGCCGTGGATCATCGCGATCGTCGGATGACGGCACCGGTCGACCGCCGCCAGCGCGTCCGACACGAGTTCACGATGGTAGCGCTTGCCCTGCTCGGCGTTATCCCGAACGGTGGCGAACTCGGCAATGTCGGCGCCCGCCGCGAACGCCTGCTCGCCCGCGCCCCGAAGCACGACGCAACGCAGGGTATCGTCGTCCGAAAGCGACTGCACCTCGCGCTGCAACGCCTGCCACATGGCCACCGTCAGCGCATTGAGCTTGCCGGGATTGCACAACGAAACGGTCGCGATGGCGCCGTCGCGCTCGACCCGAATCGCCGGAATGTCCGTCATTGGTTGATCTCACATCTCTCCGCGCGACGCAGGCGGTATTCTACAATGCCGTCGTGCTGCTGCTTCCGCGAAAAGAGTTTCCATGACGGACATCGACATCATCAAGCGCAACACCGCCATCTGCATGTTCGATCTCTACGGCACGGTGGTGGACATGCAGGGCGGTCTGACACGGATGGTGACCCCATACCTCAAGGAGAAAGGCTGGACCGGCGATCCGTCGCGCCTCGTGACGTGGTGGCGCCGCAGCCATTTCGAGAACTCGATGATCGATGCACTGCTGCACCGCGCACACACGCCGTATCGTGAAATCGGGCACATCTCGCTTGCGTATACGCTCGAGCGGGCCGGCATCCCGCATACGCTTGAAGAAGTGAAGCGGCTGGTCGCGTGCATCGAACGCCTGCAGCCATTCCCGGATGCGGTGGAAGCGCTTGCGCGGCTGAAGCGCAGCCACCGCATCGTCATCCTCTCCAACGGCGATCCCGACATGCTGGAAGCAATACAGCCCAACCTGGGAATAGCGTTCGACCGCGTCATTTCGGTGGCCGTGGCGGGCAGCTTCAAGCCTCACGCGGTCACGTATCGCACGGCGGCCGAGATCATGAAAGTAGCGCCGGAATCGATCCTGTTCGTGGCGAACCACGCGTTCGATTGCGTCGGGGCGAAGGCGGCCGGCATGCGCACGGCGTTCATCGACCGCCGCAGGCGGCCGTTCGGGGCTTGGCCTTACCAGCCGGATTTGATGGTCGAGGACCTCAAGGGCCTTGCCGACGCGCTGGCCTGAACCGGGACGCCCGAGGTCCCGCGCTCCGCGCTTGCTTGCCAACGCCCTGCGCGTGGGCTAAGGTTTTGCGGCGTCAAACCCCGCGGCCGTGTGGGGCCGCGTCTTACCGAGGAGGAAACAAATGACCAGGAGAATGTTGCACGCGATTCTGCTTTCTGCCGTCGCCGGCGGCGCTTGGGCACAGGATTATCCGGCGAGGGCCATCAACATCACGGTGCCCAATCCGCCAGGCGGCATGAACCAGCTTCATGCGCAGCCGCTGTCCGCCGTTCTGGAGAGAATCACCAAACAGCCCGCGCCCGTGGTGAACCGTCCCGGCGGCACGGCTGCGGTTGGCACCGCGTACGTCGTGAACCAGCCGCCCGACGGCTACAACATACTGGTCACGACGGCGAACCTGCATCTGGTGATCGAAAAGGACAAGCTGTACGGCATCAAGTCGCCGTTCACGCTCGATCAGATCGCGCCGCTCGCGCTGATGAGCGCCGACCCGCTCATCATGGTCATTCATCCTTCGCTGCCGGTAAAAACGGTGAAGGAACTGGTCGCGCTCGCAAAGTCGAAGCCGAACGAGATCGTCTATTCCTCTTCCGGCCCGTACGGGATCACGCATACGCCCACAGCGATGTTCCTTCATGCAGCGGGAGTCACGATGCGGCATCTGCCGACGACGGGGGGCGGTCCCGCGCTCACGCAGGCTCTCGGCGGCCACTCGCAGGTGACCGGCGGCGGCCCGGCAACGACGTATCCGCTGGTGAAATCCGGCAAGCTGCGCGACATCGCGAGCTGGGGCACCAAGCCGCATCCCTCGTTTCCGAAAACGCCGACGTTCCAGTCGCTGGGGTACAAAGGCGTCGAGGCGTATCTGTGGGTGGGCCTGTTCACCCGAACCGGCATTCCCGAGCCGCTTTTCAACCAGATGCGACAGCTGATCGCCAAGGTCGCCGCCGATCCGGACTTCAAGAAAACGCTGGAGGCCGCCCAGGTCGTTCCCGACTACCGCGATGCGCCCGAATTCAGGAAATTCTTCGAAGCGGACCATCAACGGATGGCGGCGGCGATCAAGCGCATCGGCAAGCTGTAAGGAGCCCGGGGACAGACCCCCGGCGGCAGATTTGGGCCAGATTTGGGGACAGACCCCTGTTTGGGGTCTGTCCCCCGGTAAATCCCTGGTGAGACGATGAACATCACACACATCGAGCCGATCGCGGTCAGCCTGCCGCTGGTGAAGCCGCTCAAGATGGCGTTCGAGGAGGTTTCGCGCGCGGAGAACGTGCTGGTGCGCTTGGAAATTGACGACGGTGTGGTGGGCTGGGGCGGTGCGGCCGCCGCGCCCACCATGACGGGCGAGACCGTCGCCGGGATGGCGGCCGCGATCCGTTACCTCGCGCCCAAACTCGAGGGCATGCCTCTCGACGACATCGCGGCGGTGATGGCGCGGGCGGGAAACTATCTCTACGGCAATCAATCGGCCAAGTCGGTGATCGAAGTCGCGCTGCACGACGCGCTCGCCCGTGCGCAAGGCATACCGGTGCACGACCTGCTCGACGGGAAGCGGCGCGATCGCGTGCCGATATTGCGCATGGTCGGAACCGGGAAAGGGCTGGCGGCGGACGTCGAGGATGCAAAAAAGGCCCAGGCTGAAGGGCACGTCGCGTTCAAGATCAAGGTCGGCGTGGGCGACCCGCAGGACGATGCGGAGCGGACGCGTGCGATCTGCGAAGCGCTCGACGGCGATGGGCGCTTGCTCATCTGCGCCGATGCCAACCAGGGCTGGTCACCCGAACAGGCGATCGCTTATGTGCAGCGGGTCGCGGACACGTCTCTCAGTTTCTTCGAGCAGCCTGTGGCAGCGCATGACATAGAAGGCATGGCACGGGTCGCGCGCGCGAGCCGCGTCCCGATCGGCTGCGATGAAGGGCTGCATTCGCTCGACGATCTCAAGCGCCACCATTCAGCCGGCGCCGCCGGGGGCTTCAGCCTGAAGACCATCAAGCTCGGCGGAATGCGGCCGGTGATGGACGCGGCGCTGCTGTGCGAGAAGCTCTCGCTCAAGGTCAATCTCGCTTCGAAGATGGCGGAGACTGGCATTTCCTCGGCCGCGCTGCTGCACCTCGCCGCGGCGTTGCCCGCTGTCGATTGGGGCGTGGGGTTTTCCAGCCAGTATCTCGTGGACGATATCCTCAAGACGCCGCTCGCCTTCGGCGGCGGTCACGTGCGCGTGCCGTCCGGTCCGGGCCTTGGCATCGAGGTGGATGAAGCCAAAGTGCGCCGCTACGCGCGGGAGATTTGACGTTAGATCTTGATCTTCGGATCGAGCCAGTCGCGCAGGCTGTCGCCGAAGAGGTTGAACGCGAACACCCCGAGGCTGATCGCGATGCCGGGAAACACGATCATCCACGGCGCCTGCTGGTAGAAATCCGCCGCCGATCCCGAAAGCATGAGCCCCCACGACGGGGTCGGTTCCGTGACGCCCAGTCCCAGGAACGAGAGCGACGCCTCCGAGAGAATGGCCTGCGCGACGAACGCCGTCAGCATGATGAGATACGGTGCGACCACGTTCGGAATGATGTGGCGGAAGATGATGCGGGTGTGCGAGTAGCCGGCGGCGCGCGCCGCGTCGATGTACGGCAGCTCGCGGATCGC
>JBQTHU010000044.1:0-7226 GCA_052389535.1 Betaproteobacteria bacterium
ATCTCGGCGCGTTCAACGATCTCATGCTGATGGGCACCCTTGCCGGCGTGGAGATGGGCCTCGCGCTTGCCGGCGTCCCGCATCGCAAAGGCGGCGTGGACGCAGCGATGGAATATTTGACGTCGCCTGGCGTCAGCAAGTCGATGCAGCAGAAGGCCGCCTGACGGAGGACGTCAAAACATGCGCCACACAGTCCTGACGCTGACCATCGCTGCGGCCTGGTGCGTGCTGCCTCTCACTACCCTCGCGCAGGCGTACCCTTCCAGGTCGATCCGCTTCGTCGTGCCGTTTGCTCCGGGCGGAGGCAACGACATCCTGGGGCGCGTGGTGGCCCAGAAGCTGAACGAAAATTTTGGCGTGCCGGTGGTGGTGGACAATCGCGGCGGCGGCGGCGGAACCATCGGCACTGACATCGTGAGCAAGGCGCCGCCCGACGGCTATACGATGCTGATCAACAATGTGAGCCTCGCGGTCAATGTCACGTTGTACTCGAAGCTCCCGTACGACACCCTCCGGGATCTGGAACCCGTCAGCCTTGCCGGCCGGCAGCCCAATATCCTGGTCGTGCATCCGACGCTGCCTGTCCGATCGGTGAAGGAGCTGCTCGCGCTCGCACGCGCCAAACCGGGCGCGCTGTCGTTTGGATCGGGGGGTATCGGCAGCAGCTCGCATCTTTCTGCCGAACTCCTCAAGTACATGACCAAGGTCGATATCGTGCACGTGCCTTACAAGGGCATGGGGCCGGCGCTGGTTGATCTCGTGAGCGGCCAGACCCAGCTCGCCATGGCGACCATGGCTTCCGCGTTGCCGCATGTGCGGAGCAACCGCATGCGGCCGCTTGCCGTCTCCACCGGCAAGCGCGTTGCGGTCGTGCCCGAAGTGCCGACGATGATGGAGGCGGGCGTGAAGGATTTCGAGTACAGCACCTGGTACGGCATTCTCGTGCCGGCGGGTACGCCGCAGGCCGCGGTCGCGCGGCTGAACGCGGAGCTGGTGAAGGTGCTGGCGACGCGCGAAGTCGGCGAGCGTTTCGCGGCGCAGGGCGTCGAGCCCGCATCCAGCGCGCCCCAGGAATTCAAGGCGTTCCTGCACCAGGAAGTGAAGCGCTGGGCGCCGGTCATCAAAGCAGCAGGCATGAGGGTGGACTGATCATGAACGAACAACATCTCGATTACATGAAGCGGGCGCTGGAGCAGGCGCGCGAGGCGGGCCGCCGAGGCAACCGGCCGGTCGCTTCGATCATCGTGCGCGACGGTGCGGTCATCGGCGAAGGCTCGAACACCATGTATACCGACCACGACCCGAGCGCGCATGCGGAGATCGCGGCGATCCGGCAAGCGTGCGGACGACTGAAAACCCTCGATCTCTCGGGCAGCACGCTCTACTCCACGCTGGAGCCCTGCCCGATGTGTTTCTGGGCGATGCAGGAAGCGAAAATCGGGCGTCTCGTCCTCGGCGGTCGCTACGCCGGCATCGGCCGCACCGACATGGGCCGCTACAGCGTGGAGTCCTTTCTCGAGTTCACCGGCCGCAAGCTCGAACTCATCACGGGCGTACTTGCCGCCGAATGCGAGGCGGCGCGCAACGACTGGGTGAAGGCGAACAAGCCATGAGCCTGCGCGATCGCATCGGCATCGACCTCGGCCGCAAGATCCGCCTCGAAGAGGGCATCGAATGGGCGGCGAAGAACGCAGTGCGCTATATCGACATCCAGCTCGATACGCACGACAACGCGATGACCAAGATCGACGACCGCCGCGCCGCCGGCATACGCGCCGCCTGCGAGAAGCATGACCTCCATCTCGGACTGCACACGCTGTCGGCGGTCAACGTCGCGGAGTATTCCCCCTACGTGAGCGACGCGGTCGATCAGTACTTAAAAAGCTACATCGACATCTACGGCAAGCTCGGCGCGGAATGGGTCGTCGTGCACGCAGGCTATCATTTCTCGAAAGACAAGGAACTCAGGATGCAGACGGGGCTCGAGCGCTTGAAGCGCATCGCCGACTACGCCGAAAAGAAGAAGGCGCGCATTCTGCTGGAAAACCTCAACAAGGAGCCCGAGGACGCCGAGGTCCACTATCTCGCCCATACGCTCGAAGAATGGCGTTATTACTGGGGGCTGCTGTCGTCGCCGGCGGTGCAGCTTTCGTTCACGGTCAATCATGCGAACCTCGTGCCCGAGGGCATCGATGCCTTCATCGCGGCGCTGGACATGAGTCGGGTCGGCGAGGTGCGGCTCGCCGATTGCCACCGCAACGGCTATGAGGTCCATCTCCAGCCGGGCGCAGGCGACATCGACTTCGCCAGCGTGTTCCAGCGCATCGAAGGCAAGGGTTTCAAGGGCCATTACACCAACGCTTTCGGCTCGCTGGAGGACATGCTCGCGGGACGCGAAGACCTGCTCGCGCGGGCCCGGCAGGTCGGAATAACGTAGCGGCGGCGCGCGGCAGGCGCCGTTATCGCTGCCGGATAAAATGCGGTAAAGTAGGCGCCCGGCAGGTCGGCCTGCCGGACACAATCAATACGGTGTCTGGACACCCAAACCAGGAGGAGGATCATGAAACCTGCGAAATTGATGTGCATCGCGGCGGGAATCCGTTCGGCGCTCGGCGTGGCGATTATGGCGATGGGGTTGTGGGCCGCGGCTGCGGGCGCACAGCAGCCCGTCACCCTCCGGCTCGGCCACGTAGGCTTCCCCGGATCGCTTTTCGACATCAGCGCCAACAAGTTCGCCAAGGACGTCAACGAGGCGCTCAAGGGCAAGGTCGAAGTGCGGGTGTTTCACTCGAGCCAGCTCGGCTCGGACGAGGCGATGATCAAAGGCCTGCGCGTCGGCGCCCCGGAGATGCAAATTCCTTCGACCATCATGAGCACCGTGGATCAGCGCCATGGCGTATTCGAAATGCCGTACCTGATCGTGAGCCGGGGGCACATGAAGAAGGTCACGGAAAGCCGGGAAGTGCATAAGGTCCTCGTCGATCCCCTGCCCGCCCGCGGCGTGCGCGTGCTGGCATTCTGGGAGAACGGGTTTCGTCACATCACCAACAACGTGCGCCCCATCGTGAGGCCCGAGGATCTCAAGGGCATCAAGCTGCGCGTCCCGGGCGGCGTGTGGCGCGTAAAGATGTTCCAGGCTTACGGCGCGAATCCCTCGCCCATGCCATTTGCCGAGGTGTACTCGGCCCTGCAGTCCGGCGTCATGGACGCTCAGGAGAACCCGTTCTCGCAGATCGCGTCGGCGAAGTTCCAGGAAGTCCAGAAGTTCCTGTCGCTGACCGGCCATGTCTACACGCCGGCGTATCTGGTCGTGAGCGAGGATGTCTGGACAAAACTGCCCAAGGATGTGCAGGGCACGATTGCGAAGATCGCGGCGGCGGCGGGCGATTTCGCGCGCTCCGAAGGCGAGCGCCTCGACAAGGAACTCATCAGCAAGCTGGCGCCCCCGATGGCCGTTAACGATCCCAACAAGGAAGCCTTCATCAAGGCCTCCACGGGCGTGTACGAGGAGTTCGGCAAGCAGGTCGCGGGTGGCGCGGATCTGATCAAGCTGATCCAGTCGCTGCGCTGATGCACAAGCTGCTCGCGCCGCTGGTCGTCCTCATCGAGTGGTGGGCGATCTTGCTGCTGGCGGCGTTGACGACGCTGGTCTGCGCCGGGGTCTTCTTCCGCTACGTCCTCAACGCGTCGCTGGTCTGGTACGACGAGTTCGCGTCGTACATGCTGGTGTGGCTCACGTTCTACGGCAGCATCGTGGCGCAGTACCACGGCCGCCACATCAACTTCGAGCTGCTGGTGGACAAGCTGAAGCCCGCGGCGCGGCGGGTGGCGGATATCGTGTCGGAGCTGGCGGTCCTCGGCTTCCAGTTCGTGCTGTTCTGGTACGGGTGGATCCTCACGGAACGCATGGGGGACGAGACCGCCATTTCATTGCCGTGGGTCAAGGTGACGTGGATCAACAGCGTGCTGCCCATCACCGGCGGCATCATGCTGCTGATCAGCGCGACGAGACTCGTGGATCTCTTTTTCGGGCTCGATGAGAAAGGAGGCCGCGGGTGGAGTGGATCATCCTCGGAGTAATCATCCTCCTCACCATACTCAATGTTCCCATCGGCTATGCGCTTTCGATTGCCACCATACTGGCCATCCTGTGGACCGGGGCGGCGTCGCTCAGCGTCGTCCCGCTGAATCTCTTCTCCGGCTCTTCCAGCTTTCCTCTTCTCGCCATTCCGCTGTTCATCCTGGCCGGCGGCCTGATGGAGACGTCGGGCATCTCGCAGCGTCTGGTGAATCTCGCGAACAGCCTTGTCGGCTTTATCCGCGGCGGGCTCGCCATGGTGACCGTCGTGGCGACCATGATACAGAGCGAAATCTCCGGCTCTTCGGTGGCCGACGCGGCCGCGATCGGCAAGGTCGTCATTCCCGCGATGGAAAAGCGCGGCTATCCGCGGGCGCTCAGCGCGGCGGTCGTGTCCAACGCTGCGTCCGCGGCTATCCTCATCCCGCCGTCCATCCCCATGATCATCTATGCGTGGATGGCGGAGGTGTCCATCGCAAAGCTGTTCTTCGCCGGCTTTCTCCCCGGGTTCATCGCCTGCGTGGCGATGATGGGGCTCGCCTACTACTACGCGCGCAGGTACAAGCTGCCGGTCGAGCAGAAGTTTTCCATGCGCGAAGTCGGGCGCTCCACCGCCAGGGCGTTCTGGGCGCTCTTCATCCCGGTCGTGATCTGGGTGGGCATCCTCGGCGGGATCGCGACCGCAACGGAAGTCGCTGCCCTGGCGGTATTGGCCGCGCTCATCATCGGCATCTTCATCTACCGCGAACTCAATGGCCGTCAGACATGGCACATCCTGAAGGACTCGGTGAGCCAGACGGCATCGGTGATGCTGATCGTGGCGTCGTCGGCGGTGCTGGGATGGTTCCTCACCAGCGAACAGGTTCCGCAGAAGTTTGCGCAGCTCATCCTCGCAACCACGGACAACAAGATACTCATCCTCATTTTCCTGAACATCTTCTTTCTCGTGGCCGGGATGTTCCTGCACTCGGCCGCGGCCATCATCCTGATCGTTCCCATCGTGCTGCCGCTCGTTCGCCAGATCGGCGTGGACCCGATACACTTCGGCATCATCGTGACCATCAACCTCGGGGTTGGGCAGCAGACGCCGCCGGTCGCAACCGTGCTTTTCACCACCGCGGCGATCGCGCGCATATCGTTCTGGGAAGTCTTCAAGGTGGGCTGGCCCTTCACATTGGTGCTCGTATTCGTCACCTTGCTCGTCACCTATGTGCCGTGGATCAGCCTGGGGCCGATAAGCTGGATCAACTGGTAAGCGCTGCCTGGGTCAATCGTGACTGATTCCGTTCTGGTCGCCCGAGACGGCGCCATTGCCACCGTCACGCTCAACAATCCCGAGCGGCTCAACGCGCTCAACAAGACGATGTGGGCGCAGCTCGGCGAGATCATGCGTGAGCTTTCTGTCGAAGACGCGTTGCGCTGCGTGGTGCTGCGCGGCGCGGGCGAAAAGGCGTTCGCCGCCGGCGCCGACATCGCGGAATTTGGAAAGGAGCGGGCCGACAGCGGGCAGGCGCGTGCCTACGGCAACCTGATCCACCAGACGATGCAGTCCGTCGCGCGCTGCACGCACCCGACCGTCGCCATGATCCACGGCGCGTGCGTGGGCGGAGGACTGGAGATCGCGGCGATGTGCGACATGCGCGTCTGCGGCGAGTCCAGCCGCTTCGGCATTCCGATCAACCGGCTGGGCCTTACCATGGCGTATGGCGAACTTCAGGGCCTGCTCGCGCTGGTGGGCCGCGCGGTGACGCTGGAAATTCTTCTGGAAGGCCGCGTGTTCGACGCGCAGGAGGCGCTCGCCAAACGGCTCGTCAATCGCGTGGTTCCCGACGCGAAAGTCGAGGAAGAGGCTTATGAGCTGGCGCGGCGCATCGCGGAGGGCGCGCCGCTGGTGGCGCGCTGGCACAAGCAGTTCATCGAGCGCCTGTCCGTGACCGCGCAGTTGAGCGAAGCGGAGTGGAACGAGGGTTTTGCGTGCTTCGATACCGAGGACTACCGGATCGGCGTGGAGGCGTTCCTGCAAAAGGCAAAGCCGCGCTTTAAGGGCCGCTGATGATCAAAGATCAACGGCGCGCCGCCATGGCTGCAAGTGCCGTATTTCTGATCGCGCTTCTCTCGACGAGCCCGGCGGTCGCGCAAGCGGATTACACACGCGAGAAACGCTGGGCCGACGAGATCATGCCTGCGATCGTCATCGGCGACCCGGTCTGGCTGGAGGCTGCGGGCCGAAAGTTTCTCGGCATTTACACGCCCACTCCCAAGGCGCGCGCCGGGGTGGTGGTGGTGCACGGGATGGGCGTCCATCCCGACTGGGGTCTCATCAATCCGCTCCGCAGCGGACTCGCGGAACAGGGATACACGACGCTCTCGGTGCAGGTGCCGGTGCTTGCCGCGGATGCCGATGGCTCGCAGTACCCGCCGCTTTATCCCGAGGCATCGGCCCGCCTGGGCGCCGCAGTGCGGTTTCTTCGCAAACGGGGCACCAGCAAGGTGGCGATCGTGTCCCACAGCCTCGGCGCGCGGATGGCGAATCACTACTTCAACAGCAACGCAGACGCCGCCGCGGAGGTGAACGCATGGGTCGCCATCGGCCTGTCGGGCGAAGTCAGCAAGCCCGAAACGCTCAAGGCCCCGACGCTGGATCTCTACGGCGAGCGTGATTTTCCGGCCGTGCTCGAAAACGCGGAGAAGCGCGCTGCCGTACTGCGCAAGATCCGCGGCTCGGCGCAGGCCGAGGTTCCCGGCGCCGACCACTTCTTCAACGGCCGGGAAGCGGAGCTGGTGAAGCACGTGAAGCTGTTTCTGGACCGCGCACTCAAGTAAAAAAGCGCGTGGGCCTGCCGCAGCTACGTAGCTTCGGGCGGCATGTCGCCCGCCGAGGCGCGTGTGAGACGGTCCCGGATTGCCGCCCATTCCATTTCGCTCGGCGGAGTCTCCGCGAGAATCGCATCGCAGCCCGCTTCGTCGAGCCGCCGTAGATTGGCGTAGAGCTGGTGCGCATAGCCACGCGGATCAGAGGGCGCGCCGATCCACGTCAGGCCCTGCAGGAGCGGCTGCTGCGCCGAGCGCGCCAGCACGGCCACGCGCTTACCCTGGCGCGTAAGGCTCGACGCGAGCTCGATCAGCAGATCGGCTTCCATCACCATCA
>JBQTHU010000045.1:0-31272 GCA_052389535.1 Betaproteobacteria bacterium
GTGCGCTGTCACGATTTTGGCTCAGGACGCGAAGCGACCCGCAGTGAATATCGCGAATATTCACCAGGGGCGCGACAAAGTACCGGGCCAAAATTCGTGCCAGCCCGAAGGGTTGCGGCCACAATCGCGGCTGACTTTGTCGGGCGTCTTGCTCATATTCGTGATAATTCGCGATATGAGCTGCGCCGCCCTTCGCGTCATCCACGATTCTGGCTCGCAACGCACACGTGCTTCATTATGTTATGCACTCTAAGTCTATGGCTCAGCGCTGTGCCACTCTGCGTGAGAACCACTTGCGCGCTTCGGCAGCCCACAGAACGATGCTGCCCATTGCGGCACAGACCATCCATTGATCCCACGACAAGGGCGACGTGCCGAAAGCAACGTTCATCAAAGGTACATGGACGACCGCTATCTGCAGCGCAAGCGACAGCGCGATGGCGCCCCACAGCCAGGGATTGACGAACAAAAGATGAAACGCACTCGTGCTCTCGGATCGCGCGTTCAACGCGTTGAAGAGTTGCGCGAACACCAGCACGGTGAAGGCGGCGGTGCGTGCATTGGCGAGATCGCGATCGCCGTCGATGAGTCCGCCGGGTAAGTAAGTGTCGAGCGTGAGCAGCGTAACTGCTGCCATGACCACTCCGATTTCGATCACGGTGCGCCACATCTTCGAATCGATCACGCGTTGTGACAGGGCGCGCGGTCTGCGCGCCATCACGTCGTCGGTCTGCGGATCGATGCCCATCGCGAGCGCGGGCCCGGAGTCGGTGATCAGGTTGATCCACAGTATTTGCGTCGCGAGCAGTGGCAGCACAATCCCTTCGCCAGCCTGCGTAAGGCCGATCACGCCGGCGAGCACGACGCCGAAAAAGACGGTGAGCACCTCGCCCATGTTGGAGGACAGCAGGTAACGCAGGAACTTCCGTATGTCATCGAAAATGACGCGCCCCTCACGCACCGCTGCGACGATGGTCGCGAAGTTATCGTCCGCGAGGATCATCTTCGCCGCCTGCTTGGTGACCTCGGTTCCGGTGATGCCCATGGCGATGCCGATGTCGGCGGCCTTGAGCGCGGGCGCGTCGTTCACGCCGTCCCCCGTCATGGCGACGATATGGCCATCGGCCTGCAGCGCATCGACGATGCGCATCTTGTGCTGAGGCGCCACGCGGGCGTACACCGATGTGGAGCGCACTGCCGAGGCAAAGGCCGCATCGTCCAGTTGGTCGATGTCGGCGCCGCTCATGACCGCATCGCCGGGCTGTACGAGTTTCAGGTCTTGTGCGATGCGTCCGGCGGTACGCGGATGGTCGCCGGTGATCATCACGACGCGTATTCCCGCCCGCTTCGCTTCGGAAATCGCAACCTTCGCTTCCTCGCGCGGCGGGTCGATGATGCCCACCGTGCCGACGAATATGAGGTCGCGCTCGAGCGCTTCCCCGGCGTCGTGACTTTCGCCTGCAGCGAGCGGCCGGTAGGCCACCGACAGGGTGCGCAACGCGTCATCGGACAGCGCATCCACGTCCGACAGGATGCGGCTCCGCAGTGCGTCGTCGAGCGGCACCGCTTCCATGCCACTGCGCAGCCGGGTGCAGTGCTTCAGCAGCACGTCCGGCGCGCCCTTGGTCACGATGACGCGCTCGTCGCCGTGCTCGCGATCGATCTCGATCGAGGACATCATCTTCCGTTCCGACGTGAACGGGATCTCCGCGAGACGCTGAAAGCGCCGCTCCCTGCGCTCGGCCACGCCCAGCTTGCGCTCCGCCACCAGGAATGCGGCCTCGGTAGGATCGCCATGGGCTTCCCAAGCGCCATCCGAGTTCTGGCGCAGGGCGGCGTTGCTCGCAAGACTGCCGCCGCTCAGCACCACGATGTCTTCGGCGAACACCGCGCCGCCTACCGGTTCTCCGCTTGCGTGCTCGATGCGGCCTTCGGGCACATAGCCGACGCCGGTCACGCGAGCGCCCCCGGACGCGGTCATCACTTTCTGTATCGTCATCTCCGAGCGGGTCAGCGTCCCGGTCTTATCGGAGCAGATGACGGACGCCGAACCCAGCGTCTCGACGGATGAAAGTTTCTTGACGATGGCATTGCGCTTCGCCATGCGCTGCACCCCGATGGCCAGCACCACCGAAAGAATGGCGGGCAGCCCCTCCGGGACCGCCGCGACGGCAAGGGAAACGCCCAGCAGCAGGACGGTGACAACATCGGCGATGCCGCGGATGTCGGAGAGGAGCAGCACGGTCGCCACCACGATGATCGCAATGACGATCACGGCAATACCCAGCATGCGGCCGATGCGGCTCACTTCCTTCTGCAGCGGGGTGGGCTCTTCCTTGGTCGTCTCCAGCATTTCGGCAATCGAGCCGACTTCAGTGCTCATGCCGGTCGACGTGATGATGGCGCGTCCCGTCCCCTGCACGACTGCCGTCCCCTTGAACACCATATTGCGGCGATCACCCAACGCCGCCGGTGCGGCAAGCGTCGCGCTGTCCTTGAGTACCGGCTCACTCTCTCCGGTGAGCGAGGCCTCCTGAACGCGCAGCGACGCGCACTGCACCAGCCGCGCGTCTGCGCCCACCGAATCGCCCTCGCTGAGCAGCAGGATGTCGCCCGGGACCAGTGCCTCGCTCTCCAGTCGCCTGGTCGCACCGTCGCGCACCACCGATGAAGTGACCGCCGTCATCTTCGCGAGCGCTGCGACGGCGTTCTGCGCTTTGGCCTCCTGCACGTAGCCGAGAATGGCGTTCGCCACGACGATCAGTGCGATGACGATGGCATCGACGGGCACGCCATGACCGCCTTCCGCGAGCCAGGCGATGAGCGAAATGACGATTGCGCCGAGCAGCAGATAGATGAGCGGATCCCGCACTTGCGCGAGGAGTCGGCGCCACCACGGTATCGGCGCGGCCGCGCGAAGTACGTTGGAGCCGTGCCGAGCAAGCCGGCGCGCTGCCTCGTCCGATGTCAGCCCCTTCTCGAGATCAGCGGCGAGCGCGACGCTCGCGTCCCGCACGTCCATGAGGGATGTCGCGTCGCTGCGCAAGCTGTTCGATGTCTGCAGATTCATCGCTGCATCAGCGCATCGGCGTTACGGCCGATATCGCGACATAATGGCGCCTGCAGGAAGCAATGATCCAGAGCGGCATGACTCCCTACCAGGCGCTATGGCTTTCGATCGGTGCAGCGCTCGCCACCATCGCGCTGAAGTGGAGCGCTGCCTGGGTCACCGGCTCCGTCGGCTTTCTGTCCGATGCGCTGGAGTCGGTGGTCAATCTGCTGGGCGCGTCGTTCGCGCTCGCCATGGTGGTGTATGCGCGCAAGCCGGCGGACCCGGGCCATCCTTTCGGGCACGGAAAAGCGGAATATTTCGCTTCCGCGTTCGAGGGCGGGCTGATTGCGCTGGCGGCCGCGGGAATACTCTATGCCGCCGGTGCGCGCATCGCGCATCCCGAGCCGCTGCACACGCTGGGACTGGGCACGGCGCTCTCGGTTGCGGCGGCGCTGGTGAATCTCGCCGTCGCGCGCGTGCTGCTGCGCGTCGGCCGGGCGCACCGCTCGCTCGCCACCGAAGCCGACGGGCGGCATCTCATGACCGACGTGTGGACCACCGCCGGCGTGATCGTCGGGGTCGGCCTCGCCGGCTGGACCGGCTGGTACTGGCTCGATCCGGTGGTCGCGATACTGGTCGCGTTCAACATCCTGCGCGAAGGCGGGCGGCTGGTGTGGCGTTCGTTTCACGGCCTCATGGACGCCGCACTGGCCGACGAAGATATCCGCGAAATCACGGCCGCGCTCGCGCAACTCGAGTCGCCGGATGCCGTGTTCGCGAATCTTCGCACGCGGCGTGCGGGCGCCGACCGCTTCGCGTTCGTGGAATTGCACGTGCCGGCAGGCTGGAGCGTCGAGCGCGCCGATAAACTTGCGCGCACCGCGGAACACGCGGCCTCCGACCAGGGCATCGCGCTTGCCGTGCGGCTCGTGCCGGCCGGCAGCAGTCTGCGTTCGTGAGGAGCGCGAGCTGCGTGCGCGAGCTGCACGGCCATCACGCCGCCGCAAGCCGTTCGCGTTCGTGCGGCCGGGTGAGATCGAGCACGGGGCCCACGGGCACGATGCGCTTCGGGTTGATGTGGGCATGGCTCATGTAGTAGTGGCGCTTGATGTGATCGAAGTTCACCGTCTCGGCGATACCATCGAACTGGTACAGCTCGCGGAGATATTCGGAAAGGCTCACGTAGTCTTCGATGCAACGCAGATTGCACTTGAAATGACCGTAATAGACGGCATCGAAACGCACGAGCGTCGTGAAAAGGCGCCAGTCCGCTTCGGTCAGCGCGCCGCCGACGAGGTAACGCGCACGGGAAAGCCGCTGGTCCAGTGCGTCCAGCGCATCAAACAGCCGCCGCGCCGCCGCTTCGTAAGCTGCTTGCGTCCCGGCGAATCCGCAGCGGTAGACGCCGTTGTTCACGTTTTCGTACACGAATGCGTTCACGTCGTCGATTTCGTGACGTAATGCGGCCGGATAGTAATCGGGCGTCGGCGTGCCGAACGCGCTGTTCAGCATGCGGATGATCTCCGCCGATTCGTTGTTGACGATGACATTCGTGCGCTTGTCCCACAGTACCGGCACCGACACGCGCCCGGAGTAGTGCGGCTCCGAGCGGGTGTAGAGCTCGTGCAGATGGGAGCAGCCGTTTGCATGGTCCGGGAATTCGCGGCTGAATGCCCAGCCCTCCGGCGACATGACGGCTTCCACCGCAGAGACCGAAATTGCATCTTCGAGTCTTTTCAGCTTGCGGAAGATCAGCGTGCGGTGCGCCCACGGGCACGCGAGCGATACGTAGAGGTGGTAACGATCCGCCTCGGCGGGATAGCCGCTCGAGCCGTCGGCCGTGATCGTGCCGCGAAAGCGCGCCTGCGGCCGCACGAATTCCCCGCCGCTACGCGCGGTGTCGTACCAGCCGTCCTTCCATACGCCGTCGAGGAGATAGCCCACGGTTCAGTTCATTCAATGGTGCGCCGGTTCGTCGCGCTTCGTGCGGTGCACGGTGCCATCCGGATGCTCGGGCGGGCTGTACAGCGTGTAGAGCCGCAGCGGTTCCCCCGACGAGGTATTGATGACGTTATGGCGCACGCCGGCGGGAATGACCACCGCCACACCGTCTTCCAGACGATGTTGCTCGCTATTCAGCATCACGGTGCCCTCTCCGGATTCGACGCGGATGAACTGGTCGTGTTCGTCGTGCGTTTCGAGCCCGATCTCCTCGCCCGGCTGCAGCGTCATCAGCACGAGCTGCGTATTGCGTCCGGTGAACAGCACCCGGCGGTAGTCCTGGTTTTCCAGCGTGTCGCGTTCGATGTTCGTGACGTATCCGATCATGGGACGGCCTCAAAAGTGGTCAGAGGAAGGGACCGGCCAGGCGGCCGGAGCGTAGCTGCAGGCGGGTGACTTTATCATCGCCGCCCGCTGACCGCTGCACGCGCAGCCGCCAGGCCGACCGAAAAATCGCTGGTCAAACCGTCATGACGCTTTGCAAAATATACCGGTAAAAGGACGCCTTAAGTCGAAGCGAGCGGGCTGTCAGGTAGCGCCCACTTACAAAAAATGTGTTTTTCGTTAGCTGGTTACAGTAACGCTACGATTTTCCCATATTCCGGCATATATCTTGCAGCGCAACATAATCCCTCTCCTGCGGGTCAAAAGCAGGACTTGATCAATGTTATTCAGCAGACCGGGAAAAGGAGCCTAGATATGGAATCGCCGACACAGGAACGGCAGCGACAGCATGCCTCAAATCTCGCCGACATCATGGTGCAGGGTGCGGCGCGCATCGTCGAATTGCAGACTTCAACGGCGCGCGTATTGCTGCGCGCGCAGGGCCGCAGCGCCGCCATGTTCGGCGCGCCGGACTGGACGGAGATGCTGGGGCGCAACGGCACCGAGCATTTCTCCGAGCTGTTCGTGACCGGCGCGCAGCAGGCGCTCAACCTGATGCGCCACACCAACCAGACGCTGAGCCTGGTGCAGCAGCAGGTCGGGCAGCTCGTGGAGCAGCAGACCGCGCAGGTCGCGGAGCAAATGCGTCAGGGCGTTGAAGAAGTGAGCCGGCGCACCGAGGAGACGCTGGAGCAGTTGCGCCACACCACCGAGCAGGCGGCCGAGGAAGCGCAACGCGCCAGCGCGGAAGGTGGTGACGAAGCACGCCCGCAACGCGGCCGCCGCGGCCGCCGTCGCGGCTAGAACGCCAGCAGCGTTTTCTCGACACGGAGAGACCGCCGGGCCTTCGGGCCGGGCGGTTTTTTTACGCCCCTTAGCGAGGAAGGGCAGTGGATTGCCCGGACGCGCACGGTGTTGCCGGTGTAGGGAGAGGCCCCAACCGTATAATCCGAGCGCATCGGCCCGCGCTCCGGAAACAAGGTGAAATAAGCTTGCAACGCCCCTCCCTTTCGACGCCGCTCCTCGCGTGCATCCTCGCCGGGCTGGCCATGATCGGCCCGTTCACCATCGATACCTACCTGCCCTCGTTTCCGGCGATGGGCCGCGATCTGGCGGCAACGCCCGCGCAGCTCCAGCAGACCTTGAGCGTGTATTTTCTGACGTTCGCGATCATGACGCTGTTCCACGGCACGCTGTCCGATTCGTTCGGCCGGCGCCCGGTGATCCTGGCGAGCCTTGTGGTCTACATCGTCGCCTCCATCGGTTGCGCGGCCGCGACCGACTTCGGACAGTTGCTGCTCTTCCGCGTCCTGCAGGGCACCTCCGCGGGCGCCGGAATGATCGTGGGGCGCGCGGTGATACGCGACAGTTTCGAGGGCCACGCCGCACAACGGCTGATGTCGCTGGTGACGATGATCTTCGGATTGGCGCCGGCGGTCGCGCCGGTCGTGGGCGGCTGGCTGCAGGCCTGGTTCGGATGGGAGGCGGTATTCCTGTTTCTCGCGGCCTACGGCCTGCTGCTCCTCGCCGTCTGCTGGTTCAAGCTGCCCGAGACGCATCCGGCGGCCGCACGACAGCCGTTCGAAGTGGCGCCTCTCACCCGCACTTACCTCAAGCTCGCCGGCAACGGGCCGCTGGTCCTGCTTTGCGCCGGCGTGGGGCTCAACTTCGCAGGGTTCTTCATCTACATCATGTCCGCTCCGGCTTTTGTCTACGATCTGCTCGGACTCGACGAGACGCAGTTCGCCTGGCTCTTCCTGCCGGGCATCATCGGCGTGACGTGCGGTGCGTTCATTTCCGGACGCGCCGCCGGCAAGTTGAGTCCGCAGCGCACGATAGCCATCGCGTACGCGATCATGTTCACCGCCGCCGCGCTCAACGTCTGCTACAGCGGGCTGGCGCCGCCGCGACTGCCGTGGTCGATCCTGCCGATCATGATCTATACGGTCGGGATGGCGCTCGCGATGCCGAGCATGACGTTGCTCGCGCTCGAAATCTTTCCGCGCAACCGCGGCGCGACCTCGTCGCTGCTGGGATTCGTGCACAGCTTGCTCTCGAGCGTGAGCGCGGGCGTGCTTTCGCCGCTCGTTTCCCACTCGGACATCACGCTGGCGTTGGCCATGACCGGATTGGTGTCGCTCGGGTGCCTGTCATGGGTCACCTACCTGCGGCTGCATCCCCAGCCGGTGGCCGACGCACGGACTTGAGAGCTGGCGCGATCGGCCTCGAGCGGCGTGAGCTTGGGAGAGCGACTACTTTTTTTCGTTCCCGCTTTTTAACATTGCTCCCACGGCAGGCCTTCGTGGCGCCAGCCGCTATTCGAGTTGCGATGATGGTATTCGTCCAACTCGCCCTCGAAGCCGTGGAGCACGTTGTAGACCTTGGTGAATCCCGCCTCTTCCAGCGCGCGGCCGGCGTCGAGCGAGCGGTTGCCGCTGCGGCAGATCAGCACGATCGGACGATCGACGCTCGCCGCCTTCTTCACATGCGCGACGAAATCCGGGTTGACGTCCCAGTTGGGGCCGTCGTTCCACGGCACCAGGATCGCGCCCACCGGATGGCCCACGAACAGGAACTCCATCTCGCTGCGGCAATCGACGAAGATGGAATTCGGATTCTTCTTCAGGAAGTCGTAGGCTTCCCGGGGTTCGAAATGCTTCATCGCCATGACTCTCGCATGCGGGACGAGGATTATAGTCGAGCCGCGCCGGCATCACGAGTGCCGCGCAGTCAGCGTGATAAAATCCCCGCCTTTTCCGGCACGGCGTGCCGCGCCCTCCAGTGTGGATGAAATCCCGCATCGCCCATCTCGATACTCTGCTCCGCGAGCGCATTCTGATGCTCGACGGCGCCATGGGCACGATGATCCAGAGCTACCGGCTCGACGAGGCCGACTATCGCGGAGAGCGGTTCCAGGATTTCCCTCACGACTTGAAGGGCAACAACGATCTCCTCACGCTGACGCAGCCGCACATCATCCGCGAGATCCACGCGAAGTATCTCGACGCCGGCGCGGACATCATCGAGACCAACACGTTCAACTCGACTTCGATCGCGCAGGCCGACTACCACCTGCAGCACCTGGTCTACGAGCTGAACCGCGAGGCGGCCCGGCTCGCGCGCGCGGTGGCGGACGAGCGCGAGGCGAAAGAGCGCGAGAGGCCCCGCTACGTCGCCGGCGCGCTCGGCCCCACCAGCCGCACGGCGTCGATCTCGCCCGACGTGAACGATCCGGGATTTCGCAATGTGACGTTCGACGAGCTGGTCGCCGCCTACAGCGAGGCGGCGCGCGGGCTGATCGACGGCGGTGCGGACCTGCTGCTGCTCGAAACCATTTTCGACACCCTGAATGCGAAGGCAGCGCTGTTTGCCATCGAGGGCCTCTACGCCGAGCGCGGCGCGCGGCTGCCGCTCATGATCTCGGGCACGATCACCGACGCATCGGGGCGCACGCTGTCCGGACAGACGCCCGAAGCGTTCTGGAACTCCATGCGCCCTGCGCGACCTTTTTCCATCGGCCTCAACTGCGCGCTCGGCGCCAAGCTCATGCGTCCGTATATCGAGGAGATCGCGCAGGTCGCGGACATCTATGTCTGTGCCTATCCCAACGCCGGGCTGCCCAATCCGCTGGCGCCCACCGGCTACGACGAGACGCCCGAGGAGACGGCCGCTTTCCTGCGTGATTTCGCGGACGCCGGCTTCATCAACATCGCCGGCGGCTGCTGCGGCACCACCCCGGAGCACATCCGCGCCATCGGCGAGGCGCTGCGCGACGCGCCGCCGCGCAAGGTCCCCGCGATCGAGCGCAAGACCCGGCTCTCGGGACTCGAGCCGCTCAACATCGGCGACGACTCGCTCTTCGTCAATATCGGCGAGCGCACCAACGTCACCGGCTCGCGCGCGTTCGCGCGCATGATCCTCGCGGGCGACTATGCCGCGGCGCTTGCGGTCGCGCGGCAACAGGTCGAAAACGGCGCGCAGATCATCGACATCAACATGGACGAGGCGATGCTCGATTCGAAGCAGGCGATGACGACCTTCCTCAATCTCATCGCCGCCGAGCCCGACATCTCGCGCGTGCCCGTGATGATCGATTCCTCGAAATGGGAGGTGATCGAAGCCGGGCTGAAGTGCGTGCAGGGCAAATGCGTGGTGAATTCGATCAGCCTGAAGGAAGGCAAGGACGAATTCGTGAAACACGCGCAGCTCGCGCGGCGCTATGGGGCCGCGGCAGTGGTGATGTGCTTCGACGAGAAAGGGCAGGCCGACACGCTGGAGCGCCGCGTTGACATCGCCAAGCGCAGCTATCACATGCTGGTGGACGAGATCGGTTTTCCGCCCGAGGACGTGATCATCGATCCCAACATCTTTGCCATCGCGACCGGCATCGAGGAGCACGCGGATTACGGCAAGGACTTCATCGAGGCAACCCGCATCATCCGCCACACGCTGCCGTATGCGCGGGTGAGCGGCGGCCTGTCCAACATTTCCTTCTCCTTCCGCGGCAACGACCCGGTGCGCGAAGCGATCCACACCGCGTTCCTCTATCACGCCATCAGGGCCGGCCTCACCATGTCGATCGTGAACGCGGGCCAGCTCGGGGTGTACGAGGAAATCCCGAAGGATCTGCTGGAGCACGTGGAAGACATCATCTTCAACCGCCGATCCGATGCCGCGGAACGGATGGTCGCGATCGCCGAGACGGTGAAAGGCAAGGGCAAGGCGGAGACCGAAGACCTCGCCTGGCGCCAGGCGTCTGTCGCGGAGCGCCTCAGTCATGCGCTGGTGAAGGGCATTGCCGACTGGATCGTCGAGGACACCGAGGAGGCGCGGCTCCAGTACGAGCGCCCGATCCAGGTGATCGAAGGCCCGCTCATGGACGGCATGAACGTGGTGGGCGATCTCTTCGGCTCCGGCAAGATGTTCCTGCCGCAGGTGGTGAAAAGCGCGCGCGTCATGAAGCAGGCGGTGGCGCATCTCGTGCCTTACATTGAAGCGGAGAAGGCCAGGCTGGGGGACGTGCGGCCCAAGGGCAAGATCGTGGTGGCGACGGTGAAAGGCGACGTGCACGACATCGGCAAGAACATCGTGGCGGTCGTGCTCCAGTGCAACAACTACGAAGTCATCAACCTGGGCGTCATGGTGCCGTGGAAGAGGATCGCGGAAGTCGCGCGGGAAGAGAAGTGCGACATCATCGGGCTCTCCGGGCTGATCACGCCGTCGCTCGAGGAGATGGCGCACAACGCCCGCGAAATGGAGCGCGAAGGTTTCGACATCCCGCTCCTGATCGGCGGCGCGACCACCTCGCGCGTGCACACGGCGGTCAAGATCGCGCCGCACTATCACGGCCCGGTGGTCTGGGTCCCTGATGCCTCACGCAGCGTGTCGGTGTGCAGCAACCTGCTTTCCGACGCGCTGCGCGAAGGTTATCTCAAGGACGTGCGGAATGAATATGAGCGCGTCCGCCGCCAGCACCAGGACAAGAAGGGCCCGGAGCTGATCCCGCTCGACAGGGCGCGAGCCAACGCCTGCAAGACCGACTGGACAGAGTATGCGCCGCCGCGACCCGACCAGCTCGGCATCAAGTTGCTCAGGAACTACGATCTCGCCGAAATCGCGCAGTACATCGACTGGGGTCCGTTTTTCCAGACCTGGGAATTGTCCGGCCCGTACCCGGCCATACTCGAGGACGCGGTCGTCGGCGACGCGGCGCGCAAGGTGCTGGCCGAAGGCCAGGCGATGCTCAAGAGGATCGTCGAGGGCCGCTGGCTCACCGCCAATGCGGTATTCGGGCTGTTCCCCGCCGCCGCGCCGGAGGACGACATCGAGATCTATGCCGACGAGGCGCGCGAGCGGGTTTTGATGACGTGGCACAACCTGCGCCAGCAAAACGTGAAGCCCACCGGGCGGCCGAATTACTGCCTGGCCGATTTCATCGCGCCGCGCGGCGCGGGGGTCAAAGACTATATCGGGGCGTTTGCCGTCACCGCCGGCATCGGCATCGAAAAAAAGCTCGAGGAGTTCGAGCGCGCGCACGACGACTACTCGTCCATCATGCTGAAGGCGCTCGCCGACCGCCTCGCCGAGGCCTACACCGAGCTGCTCCACAAACGCGTGCGCCGGGAATTCTGGGCCTACGCGCGGGACGAGACGCTCGATAACGACGCGTTGATCAAGGAACAGTATCGCGGTATCCGGCCCGCGCCCGGCTATCCGGCGTGCCCGGACCACACGGAGAAAGGCGCGCTCTTCGAGCTGCTGCAATGCGAGCGCGCAGGCATCCGCGTGACGGAAAGCTATGCCATGCACCCCGCCTCCTCGGTGAGCGGGTTCTATCTTTCGCATCCGGAGTCGCGGTACTTCGCGGTGGGCAAGATCGCCCGCGACCAGGTCAACGATTACGCCCGCCGCAAGTCGATGGCGGTTTCCGAGGTGGAACGCTGGCTCGCCTCTTACCTGGCCTATGATTCCGATTAGAACGACTGCTCGATTGCGCTGCATCCTCTGATGATGGCCGACGCCTGCCCTGTGGCGGTGCAGACGCCCTCCGCGCGTTACTTGGCGCTCGTGCACGAGGGACGCAACGAATGGTGGCGCTACCTGCTGGGCGTGGTGCTGATTCTCTTCTGCTGGCTCGTTCTGGGTTACCTCCCGTACCTGTGGATGCTCGCCGACGGCGCCATCACGCCTTTCGATCTTTACCTCGCGGTCAACTTCAGCATTTTCATGATGCTGGCGGGGCTCGCATTCGTGATGCGGTTTCTGCACCGGCGGCCTGTCATGACGCTGATGAACCCCGAGCGCCGGCTCGACTGGCGGCGCATCGGTCAGGCCGCCGTCGTATGGAGCGCCATCGGCCTGACGGCAGCGGTGGTCGAGCACGGCCTGTTTCCCGATCGCTATTACCTCACCTTCAACGCCGGGCAGTTCTTTCTTTTCGCGGCGATCGCGATCGTGCTGACGCCTCTCCAGACCACGACCGAGGAGCTCGTTTTTCGGGGCTACGCCATGCAGGCCCTGTCGCTGCGCGTGCGCCAGCCGCTTGTCATCGCGGCGGCAAGCGCGCTCATCTTCACGCTGCCCCATCTCATGAACCCGGAAATGCGGCACGGCGCCGTGCTGCTCGCGGCGAGCTACTACACCATCGGGTTTCTGCTCGCGCTGATCACGCTGCGCGACGGGCGGCTCGAACTCGCCATCGGCGTGCATGCCGCCAACAACCTCATGCTGGCGCTCATCGCGAACTACGAGGGTTCCGCGCTGCCCGGCGAGTCGATTTTCATGGCGCGCGAGCTGGACCCCGTCTACGCCTTCACGTCGCTCGCGATCGGCGCCGTGGTGTTCTACGGGCTGTTCTTCGGTAAGAGGCTGCCGGGAAGCTGATGCTCGCCATGCCTTCAGGGACTTTCAGCGCCGCAGAGATCGCGCAGTTCGGAGAGCAGGGGTATGTCATCGTACGCGGTCTTGCGGCGATGGAAACGGTACAGCGCATGCTCACCCTGGCGCGCGAACAGCTCGAACTACAAGCGCCGCCGCTGGAGTATGAAGCCGACCTGCAGTATCCGGGTGCGCCCGCTTCACGCGATGCGCCAGGCGGCCGTACCGTGCGCAGGCTGCTGCTGGCCTATGCGCGCGACGCGGTGTTCCGCGAATGGGCGACGTCGAACGCGCTGCAGCAACGTCTCGTCGCGCTGCTCGGCGCCCGCGTCCAGCTTTCGCAGGCGCATCACAATTGCATCATGACCAAGCGCCCGAGCTACAGCAGCGTGACCGGCTGGCACCAGGACATCCGCTACTGGGCCTTCGAGCGCCCGGAACTCGTCTCGGTCTGGCTTGCCTTGGGCAGGGAGCACCGGGAAAACGGCTGCCTGCTGCTGCTGCCCGGAACGCACCACGCGGCGATCGCCACCGAGCGTCTCGATGCCGCGAAATTCCTGCGGACCGACCTCGAGGAAAACCGCGCTTTGCTCGCCACGAAGACCGCCGCCGAGCTGGAGCCGGGAGACGTGCTGTTCTTCCATTGCCGGCTTTTTCACGCGGCCGGCGACAATCGCACGCAATCCACCAAGTATTCGCTCGTCTACACTTACCATGCAGCGGACAACCGGCCGGTACCGGGCACCCGCTCTGCCGCATTGCCCGACATCCCGCTCGCAGCGCCCGTGCCGGAATAGGCCGACGGCATACCGCAGGACTGGCGCAACGGCGACTGGCAGTACGCCTCGTTCTCGGCCGAGGGCAAGCCCAATCAGAAGGCGAACGCCAACATCAAAAACTGCTTCGTGTGCCACAAGCCGCACGAAAATCAGGACTTCGTCATTTCGCTGGCAAGCCTGTCCGGCACGCTCGCTGGCGCGAAGGTGGCACGGCCCAAGGGACCCGGCATCGTGAGCATCGGCGAGTTCCTGTTCGGGCCGGAGCGCATCACGGTCAAGGCGGGCGATACCATCACCTGGACCAACGTGGACGATTCGCCGCACCAGGTGACCGTGCAGGGCGAGACGACGCTGCGCACACCGGTGGTACTGAAAGGCCAGAGCACCTCGCTCACCTTCAACGATGTGGGAACGTACGGCTACATCTGCGGCCTGCATCCGGCGATGAAGGGCCAGATCGAAGTCACCAGGTAGGCCCGGTCGCTCGGCGTCTCCGTTTAGCGCGCGCCGCTGAAGCGGCGTGCGCTTCGTCCGTTATTTTCGCAAGATGATCGGCGCGGATGCTGCGCGCGCTAGAATTGCGCATTGCTTTGGCACGACCAGCATGCACATACATATCCTCGGCATCTGCGGGACGTTCATGGGCGGGATCGCCGCCATCGCGCACGCCGCGGGCCATCGCGTCACCGGTTGCGATGCGAACGTCTATCCGCCGATGAGCACGCAGCTCGCCGCGCTGGGCATCGAGGCGATCGAGGGGTACACGCCCGATCAGGCGCGGCTCGCGCCCGACATCTACGTCATCGGCAACGTGGTGACGCGCGGCAATCCGCTGATGGAGGAGATCCTCAACCGGGGCCTGCCTTATATCTCCGGCCCGCAGTGGCTGGCGGAGCGCGTGCTGCACGGCAAATGGGTCCTCGCGGTGGCCGGCACGCACGGCAAGACGACGACCTCCTCCATGCTCGCCTGGATACTGCAGCATGCCGGACTCGAGCCCGGGTTTCTCATCGGCGGCGTCCCCGAGAATTTCGGGATTTCCGCGCGGGTATCGCCCGCCTCCCCGCCTGATGAAGGGGGGGATAACGCGGGATTTTTTGTGATCGAGGCCGACGAGTACGACACCGCGTTTTTCGACAAGCGCTCCAAGTTCGTGCACTACCGCCCGCGCACGGTGGTGCTCAACAATCTCGAGTTCGACCACGCCGATATCTTTCCCGATCTGGGCGCCATCGAGACGCAGTTCCATCACCTGGTGCGCACGGTTCCCGGCAATGGGCTCATCGTCTCGAATGCGGACGATGCCCACCTCGAACGCGTGCTGAAGAAAGGCTGCTGGACGGCTGTCGAGCGCTTCGGAACGCGCGCCGAGTGGCAAGCCGGGGAAGCCGATGCGACCGGTGCATTCGACGTTGCGTGGCGCGGCGCGGCGCAGGGCCGGGTCAGCTGGGATCTGATGGGATTGCATAACCGGCTCAATGCGCTCGCTGCAATCGCAGCCGCGCGTCACGCCGGGGTGCCGCCGGCGCGGGCGATCGAGGCGCTTGCGCGGTTCAGGAACGTGAAGCGCCGCATGGAATTAAGGGGAACCGTGAATGGCATCACGGTGTACGACGATTTCGCGCACCATCCGACTGCGATCGAGACCACGCTCGCCGGCTTGCGCGCCCGGGTCGACGGTGCCCGCATCATCGCCATCCTCGAGCCGCGCTCGAACACGATGAAGCTCGGCGTGATGAACCAGCAACTGCCGGCCAGTTTGTCCGGGGCGGACCGGGTGTACTGCTATAGCGCCGGCCTTGCGTGGGATGCCGGCGCCGTACTTGCCCCGCTCGGCGCCAGGGTGAGCGTGTGCGGCGATCTCGATCGGCTGCTCCACGAGCTGACCTCGGAACTGCGCACCGGCGATCATGTGGTCATCATGAGCAATGGCGGCTTCGGCGGCATTCACCAGAAGCTGCTCGCGGCGCTTGCAGCGCATTGACGCGAGCGCCCGGACGTCCGCCTATCGGGGAGAGAACATGGATTCGATACTGCACCGCGATCAGATCGGTGCGTTCTGCCGGCACACGCACGTTGCGGCGAAAGGGGCGGGCGCGGGACCGCTCAACGGGCTGACATTCGGCGCGAAGGACATCTACGACCTTGCCGGTCATCGCACCGGCTTCGGCAGCCCGGAGTGGTTCGCCACGCACTCCGCGGCAACGCGCACGGCGCCGGCGGTGCAGCGGCTGCTCGATGCGGGCGCCGACATGGTGGGGAAAACGCATACCGATGAGCTGACCTACAGTCTGAACGGCGAGAACGCCCACTACGGCACGCCGGTCAACGTCAACGCGCCCGGCCGCATCCCCGGCGGCTCATCGAGCGGCTCGGCGGCGGCCGTGGCGGCGGGGCTCTGCGATTTCGCCCTGGGCAGCGACACCGGCGGATCGGTGCGTGCGCCGGCGAGCTACTGCGGCATCTACGGAATCCGCCCCACCCACGGCCGCGTGTCGCTGGAAGGCGCATGCCCGCTCGCTGCGAGCTTCGATACGGCCGGCTGGTTCGCGCGCGATCCGGCGATGCTGGAGCGCGTAGGGCGCGTGCTGCTCGGAGATGAACGGGCCGGCGCGCCCGGCAGGCTGCTCGTGGCCGAGGACGCCTTCCACCTGGCGGGTGGCGCCATCAGCCAGGCGCTGCAGCCTGCGCTCGAGCGGTTGAGCGCGCAACTCGGTGCGCCGCAGCGGGTCACCGTTTCAACGGAGGGATTGCCGCAGTGGTTCCAGGTATTTCGCGTGCTGCAGGGCGCGGAAGTGTGGGCGCAGCACGGCACCTGGATCACGCGCGTCAAGCCGCAACTCGGGCCCGGAGTAAAGGAGCGCGTCGAGTGGGCGTCCACGCTCACGGCGCGCGAGGTCGGTCCGGCGAAGAGCCGGCGCGAAGAGATCGCACGCCGCATGGCGCAACTGCTCGCAGGCAACGCCGTTCTCGCCCTGCCCACGCTGCCCGGCATCGCGCCCCTGCTGAATACGCCCGCGGCGGAACTCGAGGATTTCCGCGGACGGGCGATGAGCCTGCTCTGCATCGCCGGGCTCGCACGCTTGCCGCAGGTGAGCCTCCCCGTGGCGCGGCTCGACGGGTGCCCGCTCGGGCTTTCGCTGATCGCGGCGCGCGGCAGCGATCTGATGCTCCTCGCGCTCGCGAAAACGCTGGCATGACGGTCGCCGATGGCGGTCGTCTACATCCACGGGTTCAACAGCTCCGCGCTCTCCTTCAAGGCCCGCCTGCTGCGCGAGCGCATGGCGGCGCTCGGCCGCAGCGCGGAGTTCCACTGTCCCGAACTCGATCATCGACCCAGCCGGGCCATAGCGCAGCTCGAGACCCTGATCTCGGAACAGACCGGAAGAGCGGCGCTCATAGGCAGCTCGCTTGGCGGCTACTACGCGACTTGGCTTGCGGAAAAGCACGATTTGCGCGCGGCACTGATCAATCCCGCCGTGAGACCGTACGAACTCCTCGGCGCGTATGTCGGGCCCCAGCGGAATCTTTACACCGGGGCGCAGTACGAATTCACCGAGCAGCATCTCGAAGCGCTGCGCGCGCTCGAAACGGCGCGGGTGACGCCGGAGCGGTATCTGCTGATCGTCGGCACCGCGGATGAAGTGCTGGATTACCGCACGGCGACTGTCCGCTACCGCGGCTGCCGGGAGATCGTCGTAGAAGGCGGCGATCACGGCTTGAGCTGTTTCGCAGCCTATGTCGGTCGCATCGTTGAATTCTGTGAGGCGCAAGAGTCATCAATGTGACTTTCCGCTGTCATGCTTTGCAGCGCGTCATAAGGAAGCGTAGGATTTGCCGGCTTCAATGCTGACATTACGGTTTGTGTATTCCAGGAGAGGAGATCACTCAAATGTTGTCGAAAGCGTTACGCATCGCGATAACTTCATGCTTCATAGGACTGCTCGCTTGCTCGAACGTAATACGCGCAAAAATGGGGCAGACTGGCAGCATTTCCTGAACCGGCGGAAGAACTTTATGGCATCGCAGCCGGCGGAAAGCTCTATGTAATGGGTGGGCTCGCTCCCGGTTGGAAGCCCAAGGCTTTGGTATACGAGTACGATCCCGAAAACGATACGTGGACCAAGAAGAAAAACATGCCGCTTGCCTCTCACCATGTTGCCTTGGCAGAGGTGAATGGAAAGATCTACGTTTTTGGCGGCTTCAAGTATCCGGACTCGGGAAAGCCAGCGTGGCAACCGATCGACCACGCATGGGAGTACGAACCCAAAGCGGATACTTGGAGAGCGCTCGCGTCCATGCCGAGCAAGCGGGGCTCGTCAAACGCCGTAGTGCACAAGGGCAAGGTTTACGTGATAGGTGGTGCTGGGACTCACCCCGGCTCCAAGGCCGTAGATATACATCCTGCGCGCCCCCATCGCTCGGTCAGCGTGAACGAGGTATACGATCCAGCGACGAATACGTGGGAACCACGCAGTCCCATGCCCACTGCCCGCAATCATGCAGCTGCCGGCATGGTTAACGACAAGATCTACGTGATCGGCGGCCGTGTCGGAGCGGCTTTTATCACGCGCGCCAGCAATACCGACGACATCGTCGAGGAGTACGATCCCGCAACGGATCAGTGGGGATCGCTGAAATCTCCGATGACCACCGCCCGGAGTGCAGTCGCCTGGGATACTTATAAGGGACGAATCTTCGTCGCGGGCGGAGAGGAGCGTTCTGGCGGCCCCTGGCAGCGGACCTACCGGGCAGTGGAGGCCTATGATCCACGTACGAACACATGGCATAGTTTGCCGACCATGACTTTTCCCCGTCACGGATTGGCGGGCGCGATCGTTAACGGAAAATTCCATCTTGTAAGCGGAGACGTCGCGTCGGGCGGCGCGCCCGGTGCGGATGTACATACCGACGTGCACGAAGTGCTCGACATCGAAGCAAAGTAGCGTAAGCCGCGCGAGCCTTTCGCGCGGATGCCTTTATAATTGCCGCGTTCGAGGCGGTGCTTCAGGGCACCGCTCCGTAACGCGGGTTTTCTTTCGCTGGCGATTCTGCCCTTTAAATACCCGATCTGACATTCCCTGCCGTGATTCAGCACGTTTTTTACGAGGAAGAGGGCGGCTTCAAAGTCGGGACGGTGCTCGCCGACAACAATACGTCGATGCAGGTCGAGGCGCCCCACGGCAAGCGTTCCAAGGTCAAGGCCTCCGCGGTGCTGTTTCGTTTTGAAACGCCGTCCATCGGCGGATTCATGGACGCGGCCCAGAAGATCGCGAACGATATCGACGTCGATTTCCTGTGGCAGTGCTGCGGCGAGCCGGAATTTTCGTACGAGACGATCGCGCGCGATTATTTCGGACGAGCGCCCGAGCCGGCGCAGGCGGCAGGCGTGCTGCTGCGGTTGCACGCGGCGCCGATGTATTTCTACAAGAAGGGGCGGGGACGCTACAAGGCTGCCCCGGAAAGCGCGCTCAAGGCGGCGCTCGCCGGCATCGAACGCAAGAAGCAGCAGGCGCTGACGCAGCGCGCATACGTCGAGCAGTTGCTCGCCTCGAACCTTCCGCCTGAGTTCCGCCCCGTGCTCGACAAGCTGCTGTATCGTCCCGATCGAAACACCATAGAGTGGAAAGCGCTGGAGGAAGCGAGTACCGCGCTCAAGCTCACGCCGGCGCGCCTGCTGGAGCGCTGCGGCGCCATTCCGTCCACCCACGATTACCATCTCAAGCGGTTTCTTTTCGAATACTTTCCGCGGGGTGCCGGCTTTCCGGCCCTGCCGTCGCTGCCCGAGCCGGGCGAACTGGCGCACGCGCAGGCGGACGCGTTCAGCATCGATGACGAAACGACGACCGAGATCGACGACGCGTTTTCGGTCACCACGCTCGCGGGCGGCAACCGGCGCATCGGTATCCACATCGCGGCGCCCGCGCTGGGCGTCACGCCGGGCAGCACGCTGGATGTCTGGGCGCGCGAGCGGCTTTCGACCGTGTACTACCCGGGCGGAAAAATAACCATGCTGCCCGATGAGGTGATAGGCCACTACACGCTTGCCGAAGGACGGCGCTGTCCCGCGCTTTCCTTGTACATCGAGACGACTCCCGGGTTCGACGTGGTGAGCGTGTCGAACCGCGTCGAGCACATCCGCATCGCCGCCAACCTGCGGCACGAGGCGCTGGAGCCGGGTTTCAACCGGCAGACCGTTCAAGCGGACGCCATCGATCACCGCTACGCGAGCGAACTCAAAACGCTGTGGACTTTTGCCGACCGGCTGGCGCGCGCGCGGCGCGGCGAAGAGCGGGAGGCCGTGCTGCGCCCGGAATACGGCTTTCGTATCGAGAACGATCGGGTGAGCATCGTGCCGCGGCTGCGCGGGACGCCGATCGATACGCTGGTCTCGGAACTGATGATTTACACCAACCAGGAATGGGGCCGGCAGCTCGCTGCGAGCGGGACGGCGGGCATCTACCGCGTTCAGGGCGACGGCAAGGTGCGCATGAGCACGGTCGCGGCGGGACACGAAGGGCTCGGCGTGGAGCAATATGTGTGGGCCAGCTCGCCGCTGCGCCGCTACGTCGATCTGCTCAACCAGCGTCAGATACTCGCGTTGACGCAGGGCGTGGCGCCGTCGCTCAATCCGGGCGACGAGGCGTTGCTGTCGGCGATGCGGGATTTCGAACTCACCTACGAAGCGTACGCCGAATTCCAGCGGACGATGGAGCGCTACTGGTGCCTGCGCTGGATCGTGCAGGAACGGCGCGAACTGCTTGCCGGGCGGGTCCTCCGGGAAAATCTCGTCCGGCTGGACGAACTGCCCCTGGTGGTCCGGGTGCCGTCGTTGCCATTCCTTGCGCCCGGCGCAGCGGTCGAGCTGGCAGTAACCGGGATCGACCTCCTGGATCTCGCGCTGCGGTGTGATTATCGGCGCCGTTCTGATGACGCCGATGCGGCACAAGTCCTGTAGCGGCTTGTCGCGATCTGGCACTTCACTTTAACGTCCAGCGCCAAGTTAAAGGCGCAAAACCTTTTCTAGGCAGGGGCGGTCGCCTTCGGTAGAATGGCCGCTCATGAAGGCCATGCCAGCCAGGAAGATCGTGCCGCTTCCGCGGCGGGGGCAGCACGCCCGGCACGCACCGTGGAGCGGCGCAGCCGCTCGAATCGATCAGCGTTTGAGCGACCTGGAGCAGCGTTTCGCGGTGCTGGACCGCCGCTACGTGGCGCTCGCGATCCGGACCCGCCTCGAATTCGCTCTCCTGCTCTCCATCGTGCTGCATGTCTTGGTGATCGGCTTCGTAACCTTCAAGATGCCGGAAAAGAAACCGCTTTCGGACCTGAACCAGCCGCTCGACGTGGTGCTCGTCAACGCGCAGTCCACCGCGAAGCCGCCCCAGGCGGATGCGCTTGCGCAAGCGAACCTCGATGGCGGCGGCAATACCGACGCCGACCGCCGTGCCAAAAGTCCGTTCCCCGTGCGCGAGCAGGAGAAGCCGGAGGAAAAGAAAGCGGTTGCCCCGCAGCGTGTGGAGCAGGAACGCGAAACGCGCAAGCTGATGACGCGCCCCGCGGCGCAGCCGCAGGTCGAAACGGCGCCGCCGCAGGTCGCCGAGCCGCAAAGCGAAGCGCCGGTCACACCGGATGCGACTACCATCGTGCAGCGCGGGCTCGAAATCGCGCGCCTGGAAGCGCAGATCAGCAGGCAGTGGGACAGCTACCAGAAGCGTCCGCGGCGCAAGTTCATCGGCGCGCGCACGCAGGAGTTCCGCTTCGCCCGTTACATCGAGGACTGGCGGCTCAAGATCGAGCGCATCGGCGAATTGAACTACCCGCAGGCGGCGCGCGAGCAGAAGGCTTACGGCAGCCTGGTGGTCACCGTCTCGATCAAGGCCGACGGCGCGCTGGAAAAAGTCGAGATCAACCGCCCCTCCGGATGGAAGATGCTGGATGAGGCGGCAATGCACATCGTGAGGCTTTCCGCGCCGTTCGCGCCCTTTCCCGGCGACATCGCAGCCGATACCGATATCCTGAGCATCACCCGGACCTGGACCTTCACCCGATCGGACCAGTTGATCGCCGAGTAGCCCTCCTGCGCCACCCATGACCGACAAGTACGCGGTGATCGGCAACCCGGTGGCGCACAGCAAGTCCCCGCTCATCCACGCCGAATTTGCCCGCCAGACCGGGCAGGACATCTCTTACGTCGCGTTGCTCGCCCCGCGCGCAGCCATGCGCGAGACCATGCTCGCGTTTCGCGATACCGGTGGACGCGGCATGAACGTGACGCTGCCCTTCAAGCACGAAGCCTGGGCGCTGTCCACGATCCGGATGGATGACGCGGACAGGGCGGGGGCGGTCAACACGCTGCTGTTTCGCGGTGAGGGCATCATCGGCCACAATACCGATGGCATCGGGCTGCTGCGCGATGTGAGGGAGAACCTCGGCTTCGCGGTGGAAGGACGCCGCGTGCTGCTGATGGGCGCGGGCGGCGCGAGCTACGGCGTGATGGCGCCGCTGCTGCGCGAGAAGCCGGAACGCATCATCGTCGCAAACCGCACGCCGGATAAGGCCGAGGCGCTGGCGAAGCACTTTTCGCGGCAGGCGGCCGCCATGGCATGCATTCTGACCGCAAGCAGTTACGCTGCGCTCGCGGGACAGCGGTTCGACATCGTCATCAACGCAACCTCGGCGGGGCTCGACAACGAGATGCCGCCGTTGCACGACAGGTGCTTTGCCGAAGGCGCACTCGCCTACGACATGGTCTACGGAAATACGCCTTTCCTCGCCTTCGCGCAGGCGCGTGGCGCGCACGCGGCGGACGGCACGGGCATGCTGGTCGAGCAGGCGGCCGAATCGTTTTTCATCTGGCGCGGCGTGCGGCCCGCAACGAAGCCGGTTATCGCGCTTCTCAAACAGCGGATGTAGCAAGGTGAAATGCTGAGGGGGGTGCTGCGGTGGACCTGGCGGCTCGTGCTGCTTGCGCTGATTGCGTTCATCCTCGTCCAGTTCTGGTTTGCGATGCACGTCTGGTACTGGAGCCGCAACAATCCTCAGATGACCGCGTTCATGCAGCAGCGGCTCGAAATACTGCGCGAAGACGATCCCGATGCCGCGCTCAGGCACCAGTGGGTGCCCTATAACAGGATCTCGGTTCATCTCAAGCGCGCCGTCGTGGTAGCCGAGGATGCGAAGTTCCTGGACCACAGGGGCTTCGACTGGGAGGCGATCCAGAAAGCGTACGAGCGCAATCTTCAGGAGGGCGAGGTCGTTTCGGGCGCATCGACCATCAGCCAGCAGCTCGCGAAGAATCTGTTTCTTTCCAGCCACCGGTCATGGTGGCGCAAGGCGCAGGAGGCCGTCATCACGGTGATGATCGAGACCTTCATGAGCAAGCGGCGCATCCTCGAGATCTATCTCAACGTCATAGAGTGGGGCGAGGGCGTGTTCGGTGCCGAAGCGGCGGCACGCTATCACTACGGCACAGGCGCGGCGGCGATCAGCCCGGCGCAGGCCGCGCGCCTCGCCGCCATGGTGCCGAGCCCGCGCCGCTATACGCCGGGGCGCAGTACGCCGTACCTGCAGCGGCGTACGGAAACGCTCCTTGCCCGCATGCCGGCCGCGCGCATCCCCTGAGTCGCCCCCGTGCGTCGCGCGCATTTCACAAAGATCGGGTAAAGTTCGCGCTCGCGCCCGTTCGGCGCACCAACCGGAGATGTGTATATGCAAAGAAGGAGATTCCTGACCGCGCTCGGGCTGCTCGGTGCCGCCGGTCTGGCGCGGGCCGCCGACCAGTCCCTGCCGTTGCTTGCCCAGGCGGCGCCGCGCTCGCGTTCGCCCGACGTGATCTTCGTGCCGACGCCCAATGACGTCGTCAACAAGATGCTGGAAATGGCGCAGGTCACCGCAAAAGACGTGGTGTACGACCTGGGTTGCGGCGATGGCCGCATCGTCATCACCGCGGCGCAGCGGTATGGATGCCGCGGCGTTGGCATAGACATCGATCCCGAGCGCATCCGCGAAGCGACGGAGAACGTGCAGAAAGGCAAGGTCGCCGACAAGGTGAAGTTCATACAGGGTGACCTGTTCGAGTCCGACATCAGCGAGGCGACGGTCGTGACGCTCTACCTCCTCACGGAACTCAATCTCAAGCTGCGTCCCAAGCTCATGAAGGATCTGCGCCCCGGCACCCGCGTCGTTTCCCATGCATTCTCCATGGGCGACTGGAAACCGGAGCGGACGGAACACGTGAACGGCGCCTCCGTCTTCCTGTGGCGCATCCCGCCGAGAAAAGCCTGAACACCGCCCGCTGAGGTAACCCTCCGAGGAGATTAGAACGGGTAGGCCGCAGGCAGCATGCAAATTCGCTGCATTGCCTAGGTACTGCAATAACGAGCGTGTAAGATGGCCTGTACCTGTGTGTGGGTAATGGAGGCTGTCATGACAGGCCAGGACGGTGCCCAGTCGTATTCCAGCGAGCAGATCCGCGAGTCGGCCAGCGGCTCGATGCGCGGCGGAGAAGACATACACCGGCGCGTCCACGACCTCACGCTGATGGCGCTGCGCAGCCGCCGCTTCGACCGCCGTGAAATCCGCGACGTCGTGCGGGCGATTACCGAGGGCGTCACGCTGGGCGCGGAGCAGAGCCGGGCCGATCTGCGCCACACGCTGGCGGAGGCGTTTCGCGGGCTCGACGATGCGCTGCGCAAATCCACCGAAGCGGGTCAGACTGCGCTGCGCCAGCTCATTGCGACCGGCCGCGACTTTTCGGAGCACGAGCTCAAGAAGGCGCTCGCCGACATGCGCAAGCTCGAAGAAGATTTTCTTGCCACCGTCGAGCAGGTCGCCGAGGGGGCGAACGAGCGGGTGCGTCCCGAACTGCGCGAGGTGCTGACCCGCGCGCGCCAGACGGGAACCGGCACCGGCCGCCAGCTCGCGAACATGATGACGGAGTTCGCGCAACGCTTCTCGACCGCTACGCTCGACGTGGCGTTGAGCGGGCTCGAGGTCGCGAGCGAATTCAGCGCGCGCTTCGCGCAGGCTGCGGGCGGTGCGCTCGCCGGAATCGCGGACGCAATCGGCGAACAGCGCGCGCGCGCGACAAACGGCACGGCACCCACGCACAAGCCCGCGGATCCGGCAGGCGGCATCTCCTAGAGCGTCGCGGCATGCTGCGCGAGACGCTCGGCGCGATGCGCGATCTCCCGCGCCTGCAGGAAATCACTACCGTTTTCATCCGTCACGGGCTGGGCGATCTCGTCCGGCGCATCGGCGTGGCAGGTATGCTGGAGCGTGCGGGCCAGATCATGCGCTGGGGCGAAGGATCCGCCTCGCTGCGGCTCGAGCCGGCGCAGCGCATGCGCCTCGCGTTCGAAGAACTCGGGCCGACGTTCATCAAGCTCGGGCAGGTGCTGGCGACACGGGTCGATCTGCTTCCGCCGAGCTGGATTTCGGAGTTCGAAAAGCTGCACAGCGCGGTGCCGCCGGTGCCGTTCGAGGACCTGACTCCCGCGCTCGAACAGGCGCTCGGGCGCTCGCCGTTCGAGGTATTCCGCGACCTGGAGACCACTGCGCACGGCGCCGCATCCATCGCGCAGGTCCATCGCGCCCGGCTTGCCGACGGCACCCCGGTGGTGCTCAAGGTGCGGCGCCCCGGCATACGCCCCAAGATCGAAGCCGACCTGCGCATCCTCGGCCACATCGCCGACCTGATCGAGGCCGAACTTCCCGACGCCCGGCGCTACCGCCCGGTCGAAATCGCCGCGGAATTCTCACGCTCTCTGGAGCGCGAGATGGACTTCACCATCGAGGCGCGGCACGTCGAGCGCTTTGCCGCCAACTTCGCGGGCGATCCTCAGATCGTCATTCCGAAGGTGTATCCCGAGTGGACGAGCGAAACGTTGCTCGTCCAGGACCACATCGCCGGCATCCCGGGCACCGACCACGCCGCCGTCGATGCCGCGGGCTTCGACAAGAAAGTGCTGGTCGCGCGCGGGGCGGACTGCGTGCTCAAGATGATCCTGATCGACGGCTTCTTCCACGCCGACCCTCATCCCGGCAACGTGTTCTACCTGCCCGGCGACCGCATCGTGATGATCGACTACGGCATGGTGGGGAGATTGAGCGCGCAGCGGCGGCGGCAGGTGGTGGATCTCCTCGCCGGCATGGCGCGGCTCGAGGAGGAGCCCATGCTGGAAGTGCTCATCGACTGGGCCGGCGAGGCGCATGTCGATGAGGGGCAGCTCATCACCGACGTGAACGAGCTGGTGTTCGACTACGAGCTGATGCCGCTCAAGGACATCCGCATCGGCACGCTGATCCGGCATTTCGCCGCCATCGTGCGCCGGCACTCGATCGTGCTGCCCACGGACCTGACGCTCATGTTCAAGGCGCTCATCACCTTCGAGGGATTGGGACGCCAGTACGACCCGGATTTCCGCTTCAGCGAGCACCTGCGGCCGTGGCTCAAGCGCGCGCTGCGCGAGCGCTATCATCCGCGCGAGATCGTGCGCCGCGGCCGCGGGGCGGTGAGCGAGTTCTTCAACGTGGTCGGCGGCGTGCCGCGCGATGTCGCGCGCCTGCTGCGCGAGGCGCGCCGCGGCCGCATGCGCGTCGATCTCGATCTCAAGCGGCTCGATTCCTTCGGCCGCCAGCTCGACCGCACGCTGGATCGCACGACAGTCGGCATTCTGACGGCGTCGCTCGTGATCGGCTCGTCGATCGTGCTCACGGTGCGCGACGGGCCTTCGGTTTTCGGCATACCGGTGCTGCCCGCGATCGGGCTGCTCGGCTACATGCTGGCGTTTTTCAACAGCCTGTGGATCGTGTTCGGGATCTGGCGCTCGGGTAAGCAGTAAGCGATTGTCATTCCGGCGTACGCCGGAATCCACTACATCGTTTTCTGGATCCCGGCCTTCGCCGGGATGACGACGCCCTAGCGCAGCGCGGCGTTGATGCGCTCGAGCGCCACCGAGCCGGGGCACAGTTCGCGCACGTCGAGCTTGTTGAGCGGCGTGTCCACCGTGTTCAGGTGCGCGTGCAGGTCCACCGAGTCGGGGTTGACGTAAAGAAGCCCGGTGACCACTTCACCGGCCGCGGCGCGCTCCTGCAGGTAGTTCATCACCTTGATGCGATCGGTCGGGTCGTAGTCGGCAGCGAGCTTGCGCAGCCGCACGACGGAGCCGTCGTGCTGCCGCACGTCCACGACTTCCCCCGGCGCATAGTCTGCGGTGATCTCTTCCCTGCCTTCGATGAAGTCGAGCCGGTTGACCGCCTCGTTGTGCTGGCGCACGTAATCGTAGCTCTTGGTGGAGCCGGGGTGATTGTTGAACGCGACGCACGGCGAAATGACGTCGATGAAGGCCGCACCCCGGTGCTCGATCGCCGCCTTGATGAGCGGAACGAGCTGCTGCTTGTCGCCGGAGAAACTGCGCGCGACGAAGGTGGCACCGAGAAGCAATGCCATGCCGATCATATCGAGCGGCTCGTCGCTGTTGACCACGCCGCGCTTGGACTTGGAGCCCTTGTCTGCGGTGGCCGAGAACTGGCCCTTGGTGAGGCCGTAGACCCCGTTGTTCTCGACGATGTACACCATGTTGACGCCGCGGCGCATGCAGTGCGCGAACTGGCCGATGCCGATCGAGGCCGAATCGCCGTCGCCCGACACGCCCATGTAGAGCAGCTCGCGGTTCGCGAGGTTGGCGCCGGTCACGACGGAGGGCATGCGGCCGTGCACGCTGTTGAAGCCGTGCGAATTGCCCAGGAAATAATCGGGCGTCTTGGAGCTGCAGCCGATCCCGGAGAGCTTGGCGACCCGGTGCGGCTCGATGTCGAGTTCCCAGCACGCCTGCACGATGGCGGCTGAAATGGAATCGTGCCCGCAGCCCGCGCACAGGGTCGAAATCTTGCCCTCGTAGTCGCGGCGCGTGTGGCCGACCTTGTTCTTCGCGAGCGTCGGATGGTGCAGTTTCGGCTTTGCCAGGTACGTCATTGCTTGACCTCGTCTTACGAGACTTTCTTGAGCGGCACGACGGTGCGCGCGCCGGCGTGCTGCGAGATCTGCTCGACGATGTAGCGCGCGGTGATCGGCGTGCCGTCGTAGTGCAGCACGGAGATGAGCCGCGTCGGATTCACCTTCGCCTCGTTGACCAGCAAGGTTCTCAATTGCGCGTCGCGGTTCTGCTCGATCACGAACACCCATGGATGCGAGGCGACGAAGTCGGCGATCTCCTCCTGGAACGGGAAGCCGCGCACCCGCAGCGCGTTGATGTGGACGCCGCGCTCCGCCAGCACGTCGAGCGCCTCCTGCATCGCCGGACTGGTCGAGCCGTAGAAGATCGCGCCGAAGCGCGCCGGCTTGTCCGCGGGGTAGAGCAGGGGCTTCGGCACGAGCTGCTTCGCGGTCTCGAACTTGCGCAGCAGCCGCTGCATGTTGTCCACGTAATCCGGCCCCGCCTCGCTGTAGCGCGCGTAGCGGTCCTTGGTCGTGCCGCGGGTAAAAAACGCGCCGCGCGTGGGATGCGTGCCGGGGTAGGTGCGATAGGCGATGCCGTCGCCGTCCACGTCGAGATAACGCCCGAAATCCTTGCCGGACTCGAGCTCGTCGTAGCTCATCACCTTGCCGCGGTCGTAGGCGCGCGTGTCGTCCCATTGCAGGGGATCGCACAGTCCGGTGTTCATGCCGATGTCGAGATCGGTCATCACGAACACCGGCGTCTGGAGGCGGTCTGCGAGATCGAAGGCGAGCGCCGAGAACTCGAAGCACTCCGTGGGATCCTCGGGAAACAGCAGCACGTGCTTGGTGTCGCCGTGCGAAGCGTAGGCGCAGGAGATCAAGTCGGACTGCTGCGTGCGGGTCGGCATGCCGGTCGAGGGGCCGCCGCGCTGCACGTCGATGATCACCACCGGAATCTCGGCGAAGTGGGCGAGCCCGATGAACTCGGTCATCAGCGAAATGCCGGGGCCGGAGGTCGCGGTGAATGCGCGCGCGCCGTTCCACCCGGCGCCGATCGCGATGCCGATCGAAGCAAGCTCGTCCTCGCCCTGGATGATGGCATAGCGCGCCTTGCCGGTGGCGGGATCGACGCGCAGTTTCTGACAATGCTTGATGAACGCTTCCGCCAGCGAGGACGACGGCGTGATCGGATACCACGCGCAAACGGTTGCGCCGCCATACACCGCGCCGAGCGCCGCCGCGCTGTTGCCGTCCACGAAGATCTTGTTGCCTACGTTATTGGCGCGCTTCACCCGCAACCCGCTGGGGCACGAGAGATTCTGCAGCGCGTAATCGCGCCCCAGCCGCAGCGCCTTGACGTTCGACTGCAGCAGCGCTTCCTTGCCGCGGTACTGCTCGGAGAACAGCTTCTCGATCTCGCCCGCGTCCATGTCGAGCAGCGCCGAGAGCGCGCCCACGTAGATGATGTTCTTGAAGAGCTGGCGCTGGCGCGGATCGGTATAGGTCGCGTTGCAGATCTCGGTCAACGGCATGCCGATCACGTTGACGTCGTCGCGGAATTTCGATTTCGGCAGGGGCTTCGAGCTGTCGTAGAAAAGATAGCCGCCGGGCTCGATCTCCTTCAGGTCGGCGTCCCAGGTCTGCGGGTTCATCTGCACCATGAGATCGACGCCGCCGCGCCGTCCGAGATAGCCCCTTTCGTTGACGCGGACCTCGTACCAGGTCGGCAGCCCCTGGATGTTCGAGGGGAAGATGTTGCGCGGCGACACCGGCACGCCCATCCGCAGGATGGCGCGCGCGAACAGCTCGTTCGCGGAGGCCGACCCGGAGCCGTTGACGTTGGCGAATTTGACGACCAGGTCGTTTACAGACTCGATTTTTCTCATCAGGCGGTGCTCGTTGCGTCGTCACTGGGTTCCGGCCTGCGCCGGAATGACGGAGGGCGTAAATTCATGCGGCTTTCTTCTGTGGCCGGGGCGTGCGGCAGGCCGGTCCGGCGAGCGTCATCTCGAGCAGGAATTTCTGCATGTCCCACGCGCCGGTCGGGCAGCGCTCGGCGCACAGACTGCAGTGCAGGCAGACATCCTCGTCCTTCGCCATGATGCGGCCGGTCTTGAGCGGCGCGGAAACGTACAGGTCCTGCGTCAGGTTGGCCGCCGGCGCGTTCAGCCGCTCGCGCAGCGCCTGCTCTTCGCCGTCCGCGGTGAACGTGATGCAGTCCATCGGACAGATGTCCACGCAAGCGTCGCATTCGATGCAGAGACTGCCGGCGAAAACGGTCTGCACGTCGCAATTGAGGCAGCGCTGCGCTTCCGCAAATGCCGTCTTCACGTCGAAGCCCAGCTCGACTTCGACCTTGATGTCCTTGAGCGTGATCCTGGTGTCCTTCCACGGCACCTTGTAACGCAGCTCGGGCGAGATCTGGTTGTCGTAGCTCCACTCGTGGATGCCCATCTTCTGCGACACCAGGTTTACCTGCGGAGGCGGCCGGACCGTGATGTCCTCGCCGCTGCACAGCTTGTCGATGGAGATCGCGGCGTCGTGGCCGTGCGCGACGGCCCAGATGATGTTCTTCGGCCCGAATGCCGCGTCGCCGCCGAAAAAGACCTGCGGATGCGCCGAGCGCATGGTGACCTTGTCCACGACCGGCATGCCCCACTCGTCGAACTCGATGCCGATATCGCGCTCGATCCAGGGGAAGGCGTTTTCCTGCCCGATCGCCACCAGCACGTCGTCGCATTCGAAGAGCTGGTCCGGCTCGCCGGTCGGAACCAGCTTGCGCCGGCCCCTTTCGTCGTAGACCGCCTTCACTTTTTCGAACGTCATGCCGGTCAACCTGCCGTTCTGGTGCTCGAAAGTCTTCGGCACGAGATAATTCAGGATCGGGATGCCTTCGTGGAGCGCGTCTTCCTTCTCCCACGGCGAGGCTTTCATCTCCTCGAAGCCGGAACGCACGATCACCTTCACGTCCTCGCCCCCCAGCCGCCGCGACGAGCGGCAGCAGTCCATCGCCGTGTTGCCGCCGCCCAGCACGATGACGCGCCGCCCGATCTTGTCGACGTGCCCGAACGCAACGTTGGCGAGCCAGTCGATGCCGATGTGGACGTTCGCGGCGGCGTCCGTGCGGCCGGGTATGTCGAGATCGCGACCGCGCGGCGCGCCCGAGCCGACAAAAATCGCGTCGTAGTTCTCCGCAAGCAGCGCCTTCATGCTGTCGATGCGCGCACCCGGACGGAATTCGACGCCGAGATCGAGGATGTAGCCCACCTCCTCGTCGATGACCGACTCGGGAAGGCGGAAGCGCGGAATCTGGCTGCGGATCATGCCGCCCGCGCGGTTGTCGCCGTCAAAGACCACCAGTTCGTAACCGAGCGGCGCAAGGTCGCGTGCCACGGTGAGCGACGCGGGCCCGGCGCCCACCAGCGCGATGCGCTTGCCGTTCCGCTGCTTCGGCGGCTGCGGCAGGCGGCTGCGGATGTCCTCTTTGCAATCCGCGGCGACGCGCTTCAGCCGGCAGATCGCGACCGGTTCCGGTTTTTCCGCATTGCGCTCTTCCACGCGCCCGCGACGGCATGCCGGCTCGCAGGGTCGATCACAGGTGCGCCCCAGGATGCCCGGGAAGACGTTCGATTCCCAGTTGACCATGTAGGCGTCGCCGTAGCGGCCGGCGGCGATGAGGCGGATGTATTCGGGGACGGGGGTGTGCGCGGGACATGCCCACTGGCAGTCCACGACCTTAT
>JBQTHU010000046.1:0-1772 GCA_052389535.1 Betaproteobacteria bacterium
TTCAAGGCGAGCGACGTGGTGGTCGAGGGCACGTGGGACAGCGTGCGCCAGTGGCACACGGCGCTCGAGACCATCGGCTGTGTCGCGAGCTGGAGCGAAGGCCGCGTCACCATGTGGTGCAACACGCAGACGGCATGGCTGGCGCGAGGCCGTTACGCCACCGCGCTCGGCGTGCCGGAGTCGCAGGTGCGCGTGATCCAGACCGAAGTCGGTGGCGGCTTCGGCGGCAAATCCGGCGACGACAACGCGTCGGTGATCTGCGCACTTCTCGCGAGGATGAGCGGCCGGCCGGTGAAGCTCATCCACACGCGCGAGGAAGAGTTTCTTGCGAGCCACCCGCGCATGCCGATGCGTTACTGGGTGCGGCTCGGCTTCAGCCGCAGCGGGCGCGTGCGCGCGAAGGAAATCAAGATGCTCGCCGACAACGGCGCCTACACCGGCAAGTCACAGGCCATTCTCGGTGCCGCCTCCGTACGTCACGACGCCCTCTACAAGTACCCTGCGGTGAGGGGCGATTCGACACTCGTCTACACCAACCTCGTTCCGACCGGCGCCTTCCGCGGTTTCGGCAATCCTTCCGCGGACTGGGCGGTCGAGCAGGCGTGGGATCTCGCCGCTGAGAAGCTCGGCATCGACATCGTGGATTTGCTGCACATGAACGCGGTGGATCCGGGCGACGTCTCGCCGCACAACCACAAGATCACGAGCTGCGAGCTGAAGCAGTGCATCGACAAGGCGGCGGAAATGATCCGCTGGAAGGAGAAGCGCAACGCGCGCAAGCCCAACCGCGGGCTCGGCATGGGCTGCAGCATCCACGTCAACGGCCGGCGCAGCTTCGGCGACTGGGACGGCGCCTCCGCGATCGTGCGCCTCAATGAGGACGGTCGCGCCACTGTCATCACCGGCGAAGGGGAAATCGGTCAGGGCAACCTCACGGTGCTGCGGCAGATCGCGGCGGAAACGCTCGGCCTGCCGTACGAAGACGTGGACATCACCCGTCCCGACACCGACGTCCAGCCGCATGCGCTCGGCGCGCTGGCGAGCCGCCTCACCTACGTTGCGGGCAATGCCGTGAAAAACGCTGCGGCAGCGGCGCACAAGCAACTCATGGAAGCGGCGGCGGAGCAGTTCAAGCGCCCGGTGGACGAGCTGACCATCATCAGCGGCCAGATCGGCCCGCGCCATGGCGCCGAGACCGAATTCAAGCCGGTCGGCGCGGTGGTGCGCGCGAACATCTACAAGCGCGGCGGCCAGCCGATCGTCGGTGTGGGAAATTTCGACAACCCCTCCGATTTTCCCGACCATACGCGTTACGGCAACGAATCCGGTTCGTACAACTTCGTCGCACAGGCGGTCGAAGTCGAGGTCGATCCGGACAGCGGGCAGGTGAAGCTGCTCGAAATCGCGTCCGCCGTGGACTGCGGCACCGTGATCCATCCCGGCGCGGCGGAAGGCCAGGTGCACGGCGCGGTGACACAGGGCATCGGGCTGGCGATGATCGAGTACTTCGACTGGCACAACGGCGCGCCGACCGATCCGCAGTTGAAGGACTATCCGATTCCGAGCGCTGCGATGATGCCGAAGATGCACGTCGCCTTCGCCGATTCGTACGAGCCCTCCGGCCCATTCGGCGCCAAGGGTCTGGGCGAGATCGGCCTCGATGCCATTCCCGCGGCCATCGCCAATGCCATTGCGGATGCAGTCGGCGTGCGCATCCACCAGCTTCCCATCACCAGCGAAAAGATCCATCGCGCGCTGCATCCCGAGCGCTA
>JBQTHU010000047.1:0-37361 GCA_052389535.1 Betaproteobacteria bacterium
TGACCAGGAGGCCGATATGCACCGTCTTGTCTTTTGACTGCTGAGCTTCGGCCGCGAGTGGTCCGCCCGCGGCCCCGAGGGCGAGAAGTGCAAGTATCGTGTCACGCCTGTTCATCCGGTCCCCCTCGGATCTTCACGCAACGGTGTAAGCGCCGCTCGAGAACCCGGGCCATCCCCGCTGCTGGTTAGTCTACACCTGAGTGGCTGCGCCGGATCGCAGGCAACCATATGGACCTCGACTCTGACGTCCCCACGGGGAGCCGCGCTTATCCCCGCGCTGCGGATCGCCCGGACGCTGTCGCGTTGAGGCTGGATTCCGATCAGTGGCGCAGGATAGGCTCACCCTCTCGCGGATGCTAGAATGCCTGCCATGGCTGACATCACCGCGCAGAGTCTGACCGAGATTCGCGACGAGGCGCGTGAAGCTCGCGCCGAGACGCGCGAGAATTTCAAGACCGTCTTTCATCGGCTCGCGCTGGTGGAAACCAGCATGAACGACGTGAAACAGCGCCTCACCTCCCTGGTGCGCCACATGGCGGCGCTGCTCGCCACTGTGCCGGTGATGAACGAGCGAATCGACCGGCTGGAAGCGCGTGTCGCTTCGCTCGAGACCCGCTTGCCCTGACTCCGTCAGCGGCCGTCAGGTCATTCCGCTGCTGCGCCCGGCCTGCTCGGACCGTGGGACTTCGCGTCGCGCGTCATGTGCGGTGGAGTGCAAACATGCTGCGATTCACCTACCCCGTGAAGATCACCAAGGACCGCAAGGATGGCGGCTACGTCGTGAGCAGCCGGGATCTCCCCGAAGCCATCACCCAGGGGAATACCGTCGAGGAGGCCCTGAGCGAGGCCGAGGGGTGCGCTGCAGGCAGCCATCGAGGCGCGCGTTGAGGATGGGCTCGACATCCCGGCGCCGTCCCGGGCGAAGCGGGGCGAGCGCATGGTGCCGGCGCGATCACCACGGCGTTGAAAGCTGCGGTGTATCTCGCGATGCGCGAGGAAGCCGTGTCGAAATCGGAACTCGCCCGCCGCATGCAGGTAAACGAGAAGGAGGCGCGCATACCCTGCTGGTTCCTGTGATCGTGCGCGTCTGGGAGGAACATGGAACACGCACCAACCTACGTGCGGTCCAGCAAGGACCGGCACGATGTCAGTCTCGATGCGATGATTCACTTCCGGATCAGCAGCCGGGGATAAGCTGGCGTCCCCACGGGGATTCGAACCCCGGTTACCGCCGTGAAAGGGCGATGTCCTAGGCCTCTAGACGATGGGGACTCGTGGACTAAAAATTAGGGGCAGACTCGGATCGCGAAACTCGAGCCTGACCCCGCTCTTCTGGTGGAGGTAACCGGGATCGAACCGGTGACCTCTTGCATGCCATGCAAGCGCTCTCCCAGCTGAGCTATACCCCCACAAGAGCGGCGAATTATACCGAGGGCCACCTGGACTGTCATCCTTCGAGCCCGCTTTCGCTCCGCTAAGGACGAACGGTGGCCTGTCATTTTGTCAGGACGAACGGGTGGGAAAGGCTTCGAGTTGACGGGACATGCGCTCCAGGACGCGGTCTCGCCCGATCAGCTCCAGCGTCGCGTCTACCGAAGGCGTCTGCGCCTCGCCCGTCACCATCACGCGCAGCGGCATGGCGAGCTTGGGTAGCTTGAGCTTGTGCTCCGCAATCACCGCCTTGATGGCGGCGTTGATGTTCTCGCGCGTCCACTCGACCGCGGAAAGCTTTTTCTTGAGATTTTCGAGAGCCGGCCTGATGTCCGCGGTGTAGTGCTGGCTCTTCAGCGCATCCGAAGGTTCCAGCGGGCGATAGAAATAAACCGCCGCATCCGCCAGCTCTTCCACCGTATTGACGCGCTCCTTGAGCAGCGCCACCACGCGCGTCACCGGCGGCCCGTCGGCGACATTGCACGCATTCGCCACTAAAAATGGCATCGCAAGGGCCGCGAGACGCTCGTCGGGCGTGTCCTTGATGTATTGCTGGTTGAGCCACGCGAGCTTTTCGGGATTGAAGCGCGCCGGCGACCTGCTGATGTGCTCGAGGTCGAACCACTCGACGAGCTGCTCGCGGGAGAATTGCTCCTCGTTGCCGTGCGACCAGCCGAGCCGCGCGAGATAATTCACGAGCGCCTCGGGGAGATATCCCTCTTCCTGGTACTGCATCACGCTCACGGCCCCGTGGCGCTTCGACAGGCGCTCCCCGTCCGGGCCGAGGATCATCGGCACGTGGGCGAACTGCGGCACCTCTTTTCCGAGCGCGCGGTAGATGTTGATCTGGCGTGGCGTATTGTTGACGTGATCGTCGCCGCGGATGACGTGGGTGATGTTCATGTCGATGTCGTCCACCACGACGCCGAAGTTGTAGGTCGGGATGCCGTCTGCGCGGAGGATGACGAGATCGTCGAGTTCCCCGTTCGATACGGTGATCGGGCCTTTCACCAGGTCGTTGAAGGATACCCCGCCGTGGTCGGGATTGCGAAAACGCACCACCGGCTGCACGCCGCCCGGAGGCATGCGATTCTCGCGCAACGCGACTTCCGGTCGCCAGCGCCCATCGTAGCGCGGCTTTTCGCCGCTTGCGCGCTGGGACTCGCGCAGCGCTTCGAGTTCCTCCTTGCTCGCGTAGCAGTAATACGCCTTGTCTTCGCGCACCAGCTCGTCCGCGATCACGCGGTAGCGGTCGAGGCGCTCCATCTGGAAGTACGGGCCCTCGTAGTCGAGCCCGAGCCACGCCATGCTGTCCAGTATCGCCTGTACCGACTGTTGCGTGGAGCGTTCGCGGTCGGTGTCCTCGATGCGCAGGATGAAAGTGCCACCGTGCTTCTTCGCATAGGCCCAGCAGAAGAGCGCGGTGCGTGCGCCGCCGATGTGCAGATAACCGGTGGGGCTGGGAGCGAAGCGGGTGCGGATCATTGAGGAGGCCGGCGCGAAAAGCGGATTTTACGCGAACCGAAAGGCGGTGCGGGGAGGCGGGCATGGAACGCAAACTCCAACATACCGAAACCGCGGCACAGCACATGGTGCGTCGGGGGGACGCGACCCGGCATTCGGCAGCGGGCCGATCGGGACCATCGTGCAGGACGTGGTGAGCCTCGTGATCTACTTCGTCACGGTTTCGGCGTTGATGCTGTAGGGCTGCGGGCGCGAAACTCTTCGGCGGTCGCGTCCATGCGCTGGAAGACGGCGCCTTCATCCTTGAGCCGGACTATCAGGCGCTCGAGCATCATCATACGATGCCCGCGGCCAATGATGAACGGATGGCAGGTATAGGTCAGCACGCCCCACTCCATCGTGTTCTTCATGTAGAGGAAGTCATCGACCCAGTTGCCGAGCACGGCGTTGGCGTTTTTGAGGCCCTGCCGGATGCTGGTCTCGGTGCGGACGAACTCGAAGTGCGGCGAATCGTCGGTGGACCAGTGGATCGGCAGTTCGACGAGCGTGCTGCGCGGGCCGAACACTGCAGGCTTCTTCAGCTCGATGACGTCTCCCTGGCGCGCGTAATAGGGCGTGTAGTCGTCGCCCATCATGCTGGTGTCGTAGCGGAAACCGTGCTTGAGCATCAGCTCGACGGAATGCGGGCTGAGATCCCATGACGGTGAACGGTAGCCGCGCGCGTACTCGCCCGATATGCGCTTGACCGCCTCGTTGCCGCTCACGAGTTCCGCTTCCTCTTCCTCGCGTGTAAGGCTTGCGGGCGGCCGGTGCGTCCAGCCATGGTGGGCGATCTCGTGCCCGGCATCGACAACCGCCTTCACCGCGTCGGGAAAAGTCTCGATGGTGTGGCCGGGGACGTACCAGGAAGTCTGGATGCCGTATTTTTTGAAAAGCGCGAGGAGCCGGGGAGCACCGACACGCGGACCGAATTCGCCGCGCGAGATCCAGGTCGCGCTGGTCTGGCCGCGCGCGATGAAGCCGGAGATCGCGTCGAAGTCGAAGGTGAGGCAGACGATGTGCTTGCTCAATTTATGCCTCTATTCCGGATTTGGCCTCTGGAATGACGAAATACGACGCAGCGCTCGAATGACAAACCGCACCGTTGGCGCTGAAATGACGGCATCCGTCGTTCCAGCGTAGGCTGGGACCCGGGCGCTCTCTGGATTCCGCCGGGCGCTGCGAATGACGAAGTTGCGCCGGCGCTGGGAATGACGAAGCTGGAATGACATCATGCGCGGCGCCATGTGGTGCCGTGCGGCGTGTCCTCGAGCACAATGCCGGCATCCAGCAGTTCCTTGCGGATGCGGTCTGACTCGGCGAAATTCTTCGCTTTCCGGGCTGCCGTGCGCTCCGCAATGAGCTGGCCGATTCTCTCGTCTGAATAGGCGCCCATTTCTCTGGTCTTGTGGCCGGCGCTGCGTAGCGACCCGCCACCACTGATGCGCACCGCGCCGCCACGGGTACTTGCGGCCACGCCAGGCCGTCCCTGCAGAAAGGAGACCGGATCGCGCTGCAGCAGGCCCAAAATCCCGGCAAGGGACTTCAGCAGAGCGGCATCATTGCCGGAGCGCGTCCTGTTCACTTCGTTCGCGAGATCGAACAGCACCGCCACCGCCTCTGGGGTATTGAAGTCGTCGTTCATCGCCTCTTTGAAGCGCGCGGCGTAAGCATTCTGCCATTCGATCCTTCCCGTAGCGGCATCGATACCGCGCAGCGCCGTGTACAGCCGGCTCAGCGCCTGCTTTGCATCGTCCAGATGCTGATCGGAATAGTTGAGCGGGCTGCGGTAGTGCGCGCGAATGACGAAAAAGCGCACGACCTCGGGATGGTACCGCGCCAGTATCTCGCGCACCGTGAAAAAGTTGCCGAGCGACTTCGACATCTTCTCGTTGTCCACGCGCACGAAGCCGTTGTGCATCCAGTAATTGACGAACGGATGCTGGTGTGCGCCTTCCGACTGCGCGATCTCGTTCTCGTGGTGCGGAAACTGGAGATCCTGACCGCCGCCATGCATGTCGAAGTGCGTGCCGAGCAGCGCGCTCGACATGGCAGAGCACTCGATGTGCCAGCCCGGGCGTCCCCTGCCCCACGGCGACTCCCAGTACGGCTCGCCCTCTTTCGCGCTTTTCCACAGCGCGAAGTCGAGCGGATCGTGCTTGGCTGCGTCCACCTCCACGCGCTCGCCCGCCCGCAGCTCGTCGGGCGACTTCCCCGAGAGCTTCCCGTACCCCGGAAACTTGCGCACGGCGTAGTTCACGTCGCCGTTGCCGGCGCGATATGCCAAGCCGCGCTGCTCCAGGAGCCGGATCATCTCCAGCATGCCGGGCACATGCTCCGTTGCGCGCGGCTCGGCGTCCGGCTTCTCCACTCCGAGCGCAGCGTTGTCCTCGTCCATCGCGGCGATGAAGCGCGCCGTCAGCGCCTCGATCGGCTCCTTGTTCTCCCGGGCGCGCTTGATGATCTTGTCGTCGATATCGGTGATGTTGCGCACGTACGTGACTTCGAATCCGAGCGCGCGCAACCAGCGCCGCACCACGTCGAAAACCACCATCACCCGCGCGTGTCCCAGGTGGCAGTAGTCGTACACCGTCATGCCGCACACGTACAGGCGTACCCTGCCGGGCACGATGGGCGCGAACGCCTGCTTGTCGCGCGTGAGGGTGTTATAAATCCGGAGCATCGATCCTATGTAACGTCGCCCGTCAGAAATCAGAAATAGGGGACAGACCACGTTTTTCTGCCCTCCCGCATCAGAAAACGTGGTCTGTCCCCTATTTCGGGGGAACTGCGCGAGGTTGGATACACTGCGCGTTCTTGATAGAATTTCAAAGAGTTATGTCGCATTGCGGCGCGCAAAAAGTATAGCACAATGACTCCTCTACACCCGGCTGTGGCGCTCGCCGCCGCGCTCCTGCTTGCATTAGGGTCGAGTTTCGGGGGGGCCGCGCGTCCCGACATGCTGAAGCAGGTGGAATTCCTCATCGAGAAGGGCGATCACGCGCGCGCGATGGAAAACCTCGAGGAGTATTTGAAGTCCAACCCGCGCGATACACGCGGGCGTTTTCTGAAGGGCGTGATCTTGAGTGAACAAAAGAAGACGAACGAAGCGATCAAGGTTTACACCGATCTGACGCACGACAATCCCGACCTGCCGGAACCGTACAACAATCTCGCCGTGCTGCATGCCTCCCTCGGGCAGTACGAGCCTGCGCGACTGGCGCTGGAGATGGCGATACGGGTCAAGCCGGATTACGCCGTGGCGCACGAAAACCTCGGCGACATCTACGCGCGGATGGCCGCGCAGGCCTACGAAAAGGCGGCGAAGCTCGATCGCGGGAACAGAACTGCGCCGCTCAAGCTCAAGCAGGTGACGGAGATGCTCTCCAGCGTACGCAAGTAAATGTTTCTCAACCCGGCCGGCACAACACCGGCTCTCACAAAACGGAAGGACCATGCTTAAAACAGTGATCGCGTGTCTGGCTCTTCTTGCCAGCTCAATCGCCGGCGCAGCCGCACCCCAGGTGGAGCTGAAAACGACCATGGGGACCATCGTGCTCGAGCTTGATGCAGATCGGGCACCCGAGACCGTGAAGAACTTTCAGCAGTACGTGCAAAGCGGCCATTACAACGGCACGGTATTCCATCGCGTCATCCCCGGCTTCATGATCCAGGGCGGCGGGTTCACGGCCGATCTCGGGCACAAGCCCACCCGCGAGCCGATCCGCAACGAAGCCAACAACGGCCTCAGGAACATGGTCGGCACGATCGCGATGGCGCGCACCTCCGATCCCCACTCCGCCACCTCCCAGTTTTTCATCAACGTAGCGGACAATCCCGCGCTCGACTACCGGGAGGGGAACTTTGGCTACGCGGTGTTTGGCAAAGTGATATCCGGCATGGATGTCGTACAGAGCATTGTCACCGTTCCGACCGCCGCGCGGCCGCCGCACCAGAACGTGCCGGTCAAGCCGGTGGTGATCGAAAGCGCCCGCGTCCTCGGCGCGGCATCGAAGCCGGCCAAGAAACCCGCCAAGTAAAGGACCCGCAATGATCAGGCTGCACACCAGCATGGGCACCATCACGCTCGAACTTGACCAGAAGAGCGCCCCCGACACCGTGGCCAATTTCGAGCAGTACGTGAAGGACGGACACTATGCGAACACCATTTTCCATCGCGTGATCGACGGCTTCATGATCCAGGGCGGCGGCTTCGAGCCCGGCATGAAGCAAAAACCCACGCGCGCGCCGGTCAGGAACGAAGCGGACAACCAGCTCAAGAACGACGCCTACACCATCGCCATGGCACGCACCAACGACCCACACTCGGCCACGGCGCAGTTCTTCATCAACGTCTCGGACAACGATTTCCTGAACCATACCGCGCCCGGCTCCGAGGGCTGGGGATACTGCGTGTTCGGCCGGGTGACCGAAGGCACGGAGGTCGTGGACAAGATCCGCAAGGTGAAGACCGGCAGTCGCGGCATGCACCAGGACGTGCCGGTGTCCGACGTGTTCATCGAGAAGGCCGAAGTCGTGTGAAGCACACGCTGTTCGTCTCGGACCTGCATCTCGCCGGAGAACGCCCGCATATCAGCGAAGCGTTCTTCGACTTCGTGGCCAACACCGCATCGCAGGCCGAGGCGCTCTACATCCTGGGCGATCTCTTCGAATACTGGATCGGCGATGACGATCTCGACGGGCCGCTGAACGGCGCCGTGGCGGGGGCGCTGGCTGCGCTCGGCGCGCGTGGTGTGCGCGTCAGCTTCCTGCACGGCAATCGCGATTTCCTGGTCGGGCAAGAATTCGCCGCGCGGGCTAAGGCAAGCCTCATCGCGGATCCTACGATGCTCGACCTGTACGGCACGCGGACGCTGCTGATGCACGGCGATACGCTGTGCACCGATGACGTCGATTACCAGAAGTTCCGCGCGACCGCCCGCAATCCGAAGTTCCAGGCCGACTTTCTCGCGCTGCCCGTCGCGGCGCGCCGCCAGCGCGTCGGCCAGTTGCGCGAGATGAACGCGCAGGCGAAGCAGGCCAAGAGTGCGGAGATCATGGATGTGACGCCGGCGACAGTCGAGGAGACCTTGCGCCAGTTCGACTATCCGCGCCTGATCCACGGCCACACGCACCGGCCCGCCCGGCACGTGCACGTGGTGGACGCTCACGCCTGCGAGCGCTGGGTGCTGAACGACTGGTACGAGCGTGGCGGCTACCTGCGCTGCGATGCTGCAGGCTGCACCGCTGTCATGCTCTAGGCAGACAATCGCACCTGCTCCGGCGGCCTCCACCGGAAAGTGACGATCACCTTCTGAAGCGGTTCAGGCGTCGAGCCCGCGCGTGAGGTCGGCCTTGATGTCCGCAACGGCCTCGAGGCCCACCGCCACCCGCAGCAGGCCGTCTCCGATTCCCGCCGCCGCGCGCGCTTCGGGGCTGATACGCCCGTGCGTCGTCGATGCCGGGTGCGTGATCGTGGTCTTGGTGTCGCCCAGATTGGCGGTGATGGAGAGCAACCGCGTGGAATCGACTACGCGCCACGCCGCGTCTTTCCCGCCTTTCACGTCGAACGAGACAATCCCGCCCGGTCCCTTCTGCTGGCGCCTGGCGAGTTCGTACTGAGGGTGCGACGGCAGCCCGGGATAGTAGACGCGCTCCACGCGCGGGTGCTGCTCCAGCCAGCGCGCGAGTTCGAGCGCGCTCGCCGATTGCGCTTCGATGCGGATGCGCAGGGTCTCCAAGCCCTTCAACATGACCCAGGCGTTGAACGGGCTCAGCGTCGGGCCGGCCGTACGCAGAAAGCCGTAGACGCCTTCGTAGATCGTTTCGCGCTTGCCGAGCACGGCGCCGCCCAGGGTGCGTCCCTGGCCATCGATGTACTTGGTCGCCGAATGGATGACGACATCCGCGCCGAGATCGAGCGGGCGCTGCAGGACGGGGGTCGCGAATACATTGTCGACCACCAGCAGTGCGCCCGCGTTCTTTGCGACCGCAGCGAGCGCGGCAATGTCGTAGACTTCGGTCAGCGGGTTGGAAGGCGTCTCGATGTAGATCAGTCGCGTCTTTCCCGTACACGCAGCCTGAAAGCCGGCCGGGTCGGTGCCCGAAACGAACGTCGTATCGACGCCAAAGCGCTTCATGATCCCGCCCAGCAGCTGGACCGTCGCGCCGAACACGCCGGCCGAGGAGACAATGTGATCGCCGGATTTGAGCAGCCCCATCACGCACGAAAGAATGGCCGACATGCCGGAGGCAGTGGATATGCAGCACTCCGCGCCTTCGAGCGCGGCAAGCCGCTGCTCGAACGCCGACACCGTCGGATTGGTGAAGCGCGAATAGATCGTGCCCGGCTCCTTGTTGCCGAAGCGCGCCGCCGCCTGGGCCGCGGACTTGAATACGAAGCTCGAGGTGAGATACAGCGCCTCCGAGTGCTCGCCGAACTGGCTGCGCTCGATGCCGGCGCGCACGGCTAGCGTTTCCAGCTGATATTTTTCAGTCATTTGCGTCTCTCCAAAGCAAAAAACCCGTTTCAGCTTTCGCCAAAACGGGTTCGCACTCGCTTTAGCCGTATTTGTTTACCGGGGTCTCCGGCGGCGCCCGCAAGCTGATCATCAAATCGGCGCGAGGAGCAGATTACCGCGCTGCGTCGGGTTCTGTCAAACCAGCAAACCGGAGCAAACCGGGGACAGACCACCGTTTTCGGTTGCACCGGGCGCTTCAGAAAACCGTGGTCTGTCCCCGGTTCTCGACTCAGTCGACGAGTTCGAGCCCGAGATCGAGCTGCGCGGCGTTGGCGGCAGCGAGGTCGGCCTGCTTGGCTCCGTCGCGGCGCTGCGCCTCGACGACATCGAGGTATTCCTGCGTCACATCGCCCGTGATGTAGTGCCCGCTGAAGCAGGAATCCTCGAAGCGCTTGACTCTCGGATTGACGCTGCGCACCGCCGCCGTCAGCCCCTCGAGGTCCTGATAGATCAGCTCGTCGCAGCCGATCAACTGCGCGACCTGCGCCTCGGTGCGGCCGTTCGCGATCAGCTCCTCGCGCGTCGGCATGTCGATGCCATAGACGTTGGGGAAGCGCACCGGCGGCGCGGCGGAGGCGAAGAACACCTTGTGCGCGCCCGCATCACGCGCCATCTGCACGATTTCGCTGCTGGTGTTGCCGCGCACGATGGAATCGTCCACCAGCAGCACGTTCTTGTCCCTGAACTCCATCGCGATGGCGTTCAGCTTCTGGCGCACCGATCTCCTGCGGATCGACTGCCCCGGCATGATGAAGGTGCGGCCGATGTAGCGGTTCTTGATGAAGCCCTCGCGATACGGCAGGTTGAGCCGCTTGGAAAGCTCCATCGCCGCGGGCCGGCTCGAGTCCGGTATCGGGATCACGACGTCGATGTCGAGATGGGCATGCTGGCGCCTGATCTTGTCGGCGAGACTCTCCCCCATCCTCAACCGCGTCTCGTACACCGAGATGCCGTCTATCACCGAATCGGGGCGCGCGAGATAGACGAACTCGAAGATGCAGGGATTGAGCGAGGAGTTCGTCGCGCACTGGCGGCTGAAAAAATTGCCGTCGAGATCGATGAAGATCGCCTCGCCCGGCGCGACATCGCGCACCAGCTCGAAGCCGAGCGTATCGAGCGCGACGCTTTCCGAGGCCACCTGGTACTCGGTGCCGCGGGGGGTCTCGGCGCGGCCGAACACCAGCGGGCGGATGCCGTAGGGGTCGCGGAACGCGAGCAGGCCGTAACCTGCGATCATGGCCACCACCGCGTACGCGCCGCGGCAGCGGCGGTGCACGCCCGACACGGCCGCGAAGATCGTCGCCGGATCGAGCTTGTAATTGGCGGCGGCGGCGTGCAGCTCGTGCGCCAGCACGTTGAGCAGCACCTCGGAATCGGAATTGGTGTTGACGTGGCGCAGGTCCTGGCGGAAAAGCTCGTTCTTCAGCTGCTCGGCATTGGTGAGGTTGCCGTTGTGCCCGAGCACGATGCCGAACGGCGAGTTCACGTAAAGAGGCTGCGACTCCGCCGTCGACCACGCCGACCCGGCGGTCGGGTAGCGCGTATGCGCGACGCCGGCGTGCCCGACGAGCTCGCGCATGTTGCGCGTGCGGAACACGTCGCGCACCATGCCGCCGCCCTTGTGCATGTGGAAGCTCGCGCCATCGGCCGTCACGATGCCGGCCGCGTCCTGCCCGCGATGCTGGAGCACCAGCAGCCCGTCATAGAGGATCTGGTTGACCGGACCCTTCGCCACCACTCCGAGTATTCCGCACATCGCCAGTCCTCAGTCGTACTTGATACGCTTCGAAAGATCGCCCGGCATCCAGGCCTTAAGATACAGCGCAAAAGCCTCGAGCGGCGAACTCAGCATCGCGTTGCGCCACATCGGGTCGCGGGGTAGCGTCGTGAGCCCCGCCAGCAGCACCAGCACCATCACCACCAGCCCGCCGCGCGCAAGCCCGAACAGCGCGCCGAGCATCCTGTCCTCGAAGGCAAACCCCGCGCCCTTCACCAGACGCGAGACGACCATCGCGATGAGGCTCATCGCGATCAGCACGCCCACGAACACGGTGAGAAAGCCCGTCAGCAGGCGTAATTCCTCGGACGGGATCGCCGCCGGCATGACTGCCGCCATTTGCGCGCCGAACAGCGTCGCCACCACGAACGCTGCCGCCCACGCCACTAAAGCGAGCACTTCGCGCACCAGTCCCCGGATTACGCTGATCAGTATCGACACGCCGACGATAGCCAGAACAGCGTAGTCGAAGGGCGTCATCGCGTCGGGACGACCTTCCCGTCAAATCCTGCGCTCTTCAGCTTCTGCTGCGCCTTCTCCGCCGCTTCGCGGGTCGCGAAGGGACCCGCGCGCACCCGGGTCACGTCCCCGCGCGCGGTCTTGACGATTTCGGTATAGGAACTCACGCCGGTCTTGAGTATCGCCTGTTGCATCTGCTTCGCCTTGCCGGCATCGGACAGGGCCACCACCTGCACGACGTACTGCCCTGAGGCGGGCGCCAGCGCCTTGGTTTCCTGCTGCTCCGCCTTGGCGGGTGCTGCGCTTTTCTCGGGCTTGGGTGCCGCCTGCTTGACTGGACCTTCGGCAGGCGTTGACGTATCGGCCTTGGCGGTGCCCTGCGCGGACGAGCCGGGTACAGGCTTGGCTTGCGCAGGAGGCGCTTTGGCCTCGGCGCCCGGCGCCGGCTTGGCGGTGGCAGCGGATTTCGCTGGTGATTCCGGCACCGGCACGACCTTGGAGGTGAAGGGGCCGGCAGACTCGGGCGAGGGAATGCGGATGTCGATATCCTGGGTGAGCGGCCTGGGCTCGTTGTCGAGCACCATCGGCAACGCCACCACCACCGCGGTCACGATCACGATGGCGCCGATCAGGCGCCGGCGAGCGCGCTTTCTGAGCTGCAGTTCCTCGTCGCTGATCGCTCTTGCCATCTCCATCAAACCTGTCGAACGGGGGTGCCGCGTCGGATGTCTTACCGCTGCCGCGTCGATCGTCGCGCCTCGCGCGCCTGGATCGCAGCGGAGACAGTGTAGAACGATCCGAACACCAAAATTCTATCATTTTGCGTCGCGCCATCACAGGCTTGCGCGTACGCATCGGCGATGCTCTCGCACACGACGATCTGCTTCTCAACGTTGCGCTCCCGCAGTATCCGTGCGAGGAGCTCTCCGTTCGCGCCGCGCGGCGCATCGATGCCCGCCACGTACCACGCATCGATGCGCGAATTCACGGCCGACACCACGCCTGCGATGTCCTTGTCGCGCAGCATCGCAAACACGGCGAGCGTGCGGCCCGTGCTGCGCATCTCCCCGAGCGTTGCGGCAAGCGCGGACGCGGCGGCGGGATTGTGCGCGACGTCGAGGATGATCGCCGGGCGTCCGGGCAGCACCTGAAAGCGTCCCGGCGTCTCAGCCTCCAGCAGCCCCGAGCGTATGTCATCCATCGTCACCGGCAAGCGCTCGCGCAGCGCGTCGAGTGCCGCGATGCATGCGCTCGCGTTCGCGAGCTGGTGAGTCCCGCGCAGCACCGGATGCGGCAGGCCGTGCCGGCTGCGGTGCGGCCCGCGATAGCGCCACTGTGCGCGCTCGGCGGCATAGTCGAAGTCCACGCCGCGCACGAGCAGGGTGGCACCGATTTCGCCTGCGTGCCGGAGCAGGCTCTGCGGCGGCGCCGGGTCGCCGCAGATCGCAGGGCGCCCGGCGCGGAAGATGCCGGCCTTTTCGTATCCGATCGCCTCCCGCGTGTCGCCGAGATAATCCATGTGATCGAGCGCGACGCTCATCACCAGCGCGCAGTCCGCGTCGAACGCGTTCACGGCATCGAGCCGGCCGCCGAGCCCGACTTCGAGTATTGCGGCATCGAGGCGTGCTTCCATGAACAGCCACACCGCGGCCAGCGTTCCGAATTCGAAATACGTGAGCCGCACGGAATCCGCAGAGTCCTGCCCGCTCGAGCCAGCGTTCGACGTTCGTGCCTGTTCCACAGCCTCGAATGCGCGCACGAGATCCGTGTCGCCGACTTCGCGCCGCCCGATCCGCACGCGCTCGTTGTAGCGCGCGACATGCGGGGAGGTATAACAACCGGTGTTATAGCCTGCGTGGTGCAGCATCGCCTCGAGCATCGCGCAGGCCGAGCCCTTGCCATTGGTGCCGCCGACGGCGATCAGCGTGAACTGCGGCGCGAGCTGCAGCCTCGCTTTGACTTCGGCGACCCGCTCGAGGCCCATGGCGATGCCCTGCGGGTGCACGCGATCGATGTACTGCAGCCATTCGTCCAGCGTCGCAGGGGTTGCCCGGGAGGAATTCATAAGTGCGGCGCGCCTGGCGTCCCGCAGCACCGGGACGCCGCGACGGAAGCCGGGCCGCTCAAGCGGCGGCCGGCAGCTTGAGCAGCAGCGTGATCAGAGATGAAAGCTTGTCCCGCATCTGGCGACGGTCGACGATCATGTCGATCGCGCCGTGTTCCAGCAGGAATTCGGCGCGCTGGAAACCCTCAGGCAGCGTTTCGCGCACCGTCTGCTCGATGACGCGCGGGCCGGCAAAGCCGATGAGCGCGCCCGGTTCCGCGACCACCACGTCGCCGATCATGGCGAAGCTCGCGGACACTCCACCCATGGTGGGATCGGTCAGCACCGAGATGAAGGGCAGGCGCTCGCGCGAAAGTTGCGTCAGTGCCGCGCACGTTTTCGCCATCTGCATCAGCGACAGCAGGCCTTCCTGCATGCGCGCGCCGCCGGTGGCCGTGAAACAGATGAACGGCAGGCGCTGCTCGAGACACACCTGCACCCCCCGCACGTAGCGCTCTCCCACGACCGACCCCATCGAGCCGCCGAGAAAACCGAACTCGAACGCCGCCGCCACAACCGGCAGCGCCTTGATGCTACCCTGCATCACCACGAGCGCGTCCTCTTCGGAAGTGTCGGTGCGCGCCTCGTCGAGCCGCTCGGTGTACTTGCGGCTGTCCTTGAACTTGAGCGTATCGACCGGCACCACTTCCGCGCCGATCTCGTAGCGGCCTTCGAGGTCGAGCAGCCAGTCGAGCCGCTCGCGCCCCGACACCCGCTTGTGATGGTTGCACTTGGGGCAGACGTAGAGATTTTTTTCGAGATCGGCGCGGTAGAGCACCGCCTCGCACGTCTCGCACTTGCTCCACAGCCCTTCGGGCACCGTCTTCTTCGGGTGCCCTTCGCGCTTGATGCGCGGCGGCAGCAGCTTTTGGAGCCAGCTCACGCGACGCGCTCCCGCGCGAGGCTGTCCATCGCCGCCCGCATCCCGGAGAGAAACGCAGTGACGGCGGTGACCGCCTGTTCGGATCCCGCCTCTTCGATCACCTGCACCAGCCGGCTGCCGATGATGACGGCGTCGGCCACGCCCGCGATGCGCTTCGCGGTTTGGGGATCGCGGATGCCAAAACCCACGCCTACGGGCAGGCGGGTGGTTGCACGGATGCGGGCAATGCGTGCCGCAACGTCCTCGAGATCGATGTGGGCCGCGCCGGTGACCCCGCGCAGCGATACGTAGTAGAGATACCCGCGCCCGAGCGCCGCCACGCGCTTCAGCCGCGCATCGTCGGTCGTGGGAGACAGCAGAAAAACGGTGTCGAGCCCGCGCGCATCGAGCATCTCGACCAGCTTGTGCGCTTCCTCGGGCGGATAGTCCACCACCAGCACGCCGTCGGCGTCAGCGCCTTTCGCGGCATCGGCGAACCGCTCGACGCCCATCGCTTCGATCGGGTTGGCGTAGCCGAAGAGCACTACGGGCGTAGAGGCGTCCTTGTTGCGAAATTCGGTGACGTAACCGATCACGGTCTTCAGCGACACCCCGTGCTTCAGTGCGCGCTCGCTCGAGCGCTGGATCACCGGGCCGTCCGCCATCGGATCGGAAAACGGCACGCCCAGCTCGATCACGTCGGCGCCGCCCGCAACCAGTGCATGCATGAGCGGCACGGCGAGCGCCGGATCGGGATCGCCCGCGGTGATGAAAGGAATCAGCGCCTTCCTGCCCTGCTTTCTCAGATTCTCGAAGGTGGCGGCGATGCGCGACATGTCAGAGCTTGATTCCCGACTTCTGCGCGACGGTGTGCATGTCCTTGTCGCCGCGTCCTGACAGATTGACCAGCAGCATCTGATCCCTTTTCATGTGCGGCGCCATCTTCGCGGCGTAGGCGAGCGCGTGGCACGACTCGAGCGCCGGAATGATGCCTTCGAGCCGGCACAGATCGTGGAATGCCTGCAGCGCTTCGTCGTCAGTCACCGCGACGTACTCGGCACGCCCGCTGTCCTTCAACCACGCGTGCTCCGGGCCGACGCCGGGATAGTCTAGCCCGGCGGAAATGGAATGAGTTTCGACGATCTGGCCGTTCTCGTCCTGCAGCAGGTAGGTGCGGTTGCCATGCAGCACGCCCGCCTTGCCGGTGCAGAGCGTCGCCGCATGCTTGCCGCTTTCGAGCCCGTGGCCCGCAGCCTCAACGCCGATCAGCCGCACCGCTTCGTCCGGGATGTAGGGATGAAAAATGCCGATCGCGTTCGATCCGCCGCCGACGCATGCCAGCACTGCATCGGGCTGACGTCCGGCGAGTTCCATCATCTGCTCGCGCGCCTCGCGGCCGATCACGGTCTGGAAATCGCGCACCATCATCGGATAGGGATGGGGCCCCGCGACGGTGCCGATGATGTAGAAGGTATGCTCGACGTTGGTCACCCAGTCGCGCATCGCTTCGTTCAATGCGTCCTTGAGCGTTTTCGAGCCGCTTTCCACCGGAACCACGCTCGCGCCCAGAAGCTTCATGCGATAGACGTTCTGGATCTGGCGCTTGACGTCTTCGGAGCCCATGTAGACCACGCATTCCATGCCGTAGCGCGCGGCGATGGTCGCAGCGGCCACGCCGTGCATGCCCGCTCCGGTCTCGGCGATGACACGTTTCTTCCCCATGCGCCGCGCGAGCAGCGCCTGCCCGATCACGTTGTTGATCTTGTGCGCGCCGGTGTGATTGAGGTCTTCGCGCTTGAGATAGACCTGCGCGCCGCCGAAGTGCTCGGACCAGCGTCGTGCGTGATAGACCGGGCTCGGGCGCCCGACGTAGTGCTTGAGCTCGTAATTGAACTCGGCGATGAACTCGGGATCTTTCTGGTAGCGGGCGTAGGCTGCTTTGAGCTGATCCAGCGCCTGGATCAGCGTCTCCGACACGAACGTGCCGCCATAGGGGCCGAAATGCCCGCTCGCGTCGGGCAGGTCATACATCCGCATTGCGCACTCCTGCTATGAACGCCGTGATCTTCGCAGCGTCCTTGATCCCCGGGGCAGACTCCACGCCGCTCGATACATCGACCGCCCACGGCCGCACCTGCTGGATGGCGCCGGTGACGTTCCGGGCGTTCAGTCCGCCTGAAAGCACCACCGGCAGGGTCAGCGTCCGCGGGATCGCACTCCAGTCGAACGACTGCCCCGTCCCGCCCTGCGTGCCCTCGACATACGCATCGAGCAGCAGCGCCCTGGCATCGTGAAAATCGCGCGCGTATTGTAACAAATCGGTCTCCGGCCGGACGCGCACCGCCTTGATGTACGGCAGTCCGAAGCGGCGGCAGAACTCAGGCGTTTCGCCGCCGTGGAATTGCAGCAGCCCGAGCGGTGCCACCGCGATGGTCTCTCGGACCTCGGCCTCAGTGGCGTCGACGAAGAGCCCCACGGCGGTCACGAAGGGCGGCAGCGCGCGGATGATGTCGCGCGCCTGCGCCGGGGTGACGTGGCGGCTGCTCGGGCGATAGAACACGAGCCCGATCGCGTGCGCGCCGCTGCGTGCGGCAGCGAGCGCATCCTCGATGCGCGACACGCCACAGATTTTTACCGCGGTCGGCATGGCGGGCTCAGGCGTCCATCAAAGATGAAAGGTGGAGCGGCGTGCTGCGCGCGATCTCTGGCAGCGCCCAGGCGTCATCGTACACCACGCGTGCGAGGTACAGTCCCGCCGCGTCGAAAGTGGGCGCCGCCCGCGCGCGGTCGCGTCCCGTCAGCACTTGCTCAATCCACGCCGCCGGATGCTTGCCACTGCCGACGTAGACCAGCGCACCGACCATGTTGCGCACCATGTGGTGGAGGTATGCGTTCGCGGAAAAATCGAACAGCACGTAGTCGCCCCGCCGTTCGATGTCCAGCCGGCGCAGCTCGCGGACCGGTGAACGCGCCTGGCATTCGCTCGATCGAAAGGCGCTGAAATCGTGCTCGCCGACGAGTACGCGGGCCGCAATCCGCATGCCTCCCACGTCGAGCGGCGCATGAAACCACCCGGCTCGTCCCTGGTCGGCCGCCGGCCGCACCGACCGATTGAGCAGCACGTAGCGATAGCGCCGCTCGCGCGCCGAGTAGCGCGCATGGAATTGCGGGCCGACGCCCTGCGCCCAGGTGACCGCAACGTGCGGCGGAAGCAGCGCATTCGATCCGCGCACCCAGGCCGTGAGCGGCCGCCGCACGGCGGTGTCGAAGTGCACGACCTGGGCGAGCGCATGCACGCCGGCATCGGTGCGGCCGGCGCAGACGGTCGTGATGCGCTGCCCGGCAAGCTGCGCCAGCGCGGCTTCCAGCTTGTCCTGCACCGCACAGCCCTGGGGCTGGGTCTGCCACCCGCAGAACGCGCTGCCGTCGTATTCGAGCCCGAGCGCGATGCGCTGCTTTCCGATACCTTCTGACGTCATCGATCCGTCCACCAAAAGAAAAACCGCGACAGCTTCGGACTGCCGCGGTTCCAGTTTACCGGTCCTGCGCGATCAGCCTATGCCGGCGAGCAACTGTTTCGCCTGCGCCTGCTGCTCCGCGTCGCCCTCCCGGATGACCTCCTGGAGGATCTGCCGCGCGCCGGCCTTGTCGCCCATTTCCTCGTAGGCCTTGGCGAGGTCGAATTTCGCCTGCACGTCGTACCAGTGCGCGTCCTTGCTGCCCGCCACGGCGGCCGCGGCCTGTGGCTTGCCGTCCAGATCGAGGTCGATGTCCGGCAGCCTGAAAGCCGCTGCAGTATCCGGCTTGGGCTCGGTGCTGCCTCCGCCGCCCGCCGGCGGCAAATCAATCTGGAAATCGAGCGGCGCGAAATCCGGCTGGGGGGCCGCCGGTGCGCGCGCCGCTGCCGGCGGCGCCGCGAGCGGCCTGTCCGGCGCCGTTTCCTTCGTTTCCCCGGCGGCCGGCTGCGAGCCGCCATCGAGTTCCACGTCCGGCTTCGCTGGCGCAGGCGCGGTCAGATCGAGATCGAGATCCACGTCCACTGAGCGCGCCGGATCGGTCGCGGCGGGCGTGGCCAGATCCTTGCCTGCGGCATACAGCGGATTGGCGGCGTCCAGCGCGTAGCCCATCGCCGCCGCCTTGACCCAGTTCGCGCCTTCGCCGCGCGTCAGTTTCCGGTAATCGGCGGCGTGCTTTGCGAATTCGTTTTTGTCCTTGCGCGCGGCATAGACCTCCAGCAGCTTGAGATGCACAGCTTCGCGCCGTGGATCCCTGGCGAGCGCATCCTTGAGTATCGCCTCCGCCTGCGCATCTCGCCCGTGCGTGACATAGACGCTTGCTTCTTCCAGCGGGTCCACATCGGGTGCCGACGCCGGTGCTGCGGCTGGCAATGCGGAGATCGCTGCGCCGAGTGCCGCACCTGCAGCGCCCGGCGCCAGGACCGGTTCGCCGCCGCCCAGTGTCGGTGAGATGAAATTCGCGGTACGCGTGGCGTCCGCGCGCCGCCGGCGCACGACCCAGAAAGCCACGCCGCCGAGCAGGACTATGGCAATGCCCGCGAGATTGAGCGGGTTGGAGAGCAAACTTTCTGCAAGCGAGGGCTCCGGCGGCAGCGGCACCGCGGCGGGCTTGACCGGCGGTTTGGGCTTGGCCGCCTGCGGCTTCGGGGCTTCCGGCTTGGGCTTGTCGGGCGTTGCCGCTGCCTGAGCCACGGTTTCAGCCGGCGGCTTGGCGGGTGCGTCCGGCTGCGGGGCGGCTTGCACTTTTTGCTGGGCAGCCGCCATCCCGGCGCTCTTGATCTCCATCAGGCGCTGCATATCCTTGATGGTCTTCTCAAGTTCCGCAACGCGCTCGTTCGCTTCCTTCAGCGCCTTCTCGCGCGCGATGATTTCCTCTTCCAGCGCCCGGATGCGCTCCTTTGCGCCGGCTTCCCTGCCGTCCCTTGCACCTGTGGGTGGTCCGGGCGGCTCGCCCTTGGAGAGCCGGACCACGTCACGCGTATCGCCGGGGCTGCGCTCATCCACGCGCGCGGTGATCTTGCCGCTGGCCGCGCTCTTGCCCTCCGGCGCCGGCGCCGCCGTATCCGCCAGTCGCTGGCGATAGCTGTTCCAGTCCGCAACCTGCGCGCGATATTCCTTGACCGCTTCGCTCTGGGATATCGCCTGCACTTCGCTGCGCTCCGGGACGCGCAGGATCTTCCCGCTGCGCACCAGGTTCAAGTTCTTGCGGATGAACGCGTCCGGATTGCTGCGATAGAGCCCGACCAGCATTTGCTCGACCGAAACCCCTTCCGGGCGCACTTCGCGCGCAATCTGCGACAGGGTTTGCCCGCGCTTGACCGGCCCGTAGGTACCTTCGCCGGACGTCACGGGCGCAGAGGCGATCGGAGCGGCTCGCTGCACCGCGGGCTGAGCCGGTGGCGGCGCCGGACGGGACTCCGCCACCACGGGCGCGGTTACGCCCGGCGGGTCGAGCAGCGCCCGGTACTCGCGCATGATGCGGCCTGAGGCCCACGACACGTCGATCAGCACATCGACCACGAACTCGTTGACCGGCCGGCTCGATGTCACCTTGATGTAAGGCTGGCCGTTGGGGCGCCGCTCGATGCGCAGCGCGAGCCCTGCAATTATGCTGCTGTACTGCAGGCCCGCCTGTTGGTAGGCCGCAGGTGAGGCCAACCGCACGGAAAGCGAACCAAGTTCTTCCTTCGGCACCGAAATCAGGTCGATTTCCGCCTGGAAAGGCTGGCCAAGCGCCGACTGAACGGTCAGCTGGCCCAAGCCGGCGGCCTGCGCGACGCATGGCGTCGCCACGAGCCACGCCGCAGCCAGGCAGCTTCCTAAACGATTGGAATAGTGCACACCGCCCCTTTCGTGCCCCCTTTGTAGACCTAACTTAGCATCAGTCACTTAGGCATGCAAGCTAATAATACCCGTGATGCGCCGGGCAAATGCCTGCGTATTTTCAATGGGCTTGTGTGCATTCCCGATGGGACGCCAAGGGCCTCGAGCGAGGCAGGCAGGGAGATGCCCGGGCCTCGGTAAGCCCGCTCCGATCACGATGGGCGCAAGGACAGGCGGGCTATTTCGGCGCGCCCTGTTTGACGGTTTTTTCCAGTTCCTTGATGCGCTGGTTCGCTTCGTTCAGCGCCCGCTCGCGCGCGATCAACTCCTCTTCGAGCGCCTGGACCCGGTCTTCGATGGTGCGGCCTTTCTTGCCTCCAGGTTGGCCCTTGGAGAGCCGCAGCACGTCCTTGGCCTTCTCGCCCGTGGCCTTGTCCTGCACCTTGACGCGCGGCTCGCGTTTCTTCGGCGCTTCTTCGCGCTCGGACGCCGCCGCCGGCCGGTCGGCCACCCGGCGGCGATAACGGTTCCAGTCCGACGTCTGCACGCGGACTTCCTTGGCTGCGTCGCCCCGCGGAATGGCGGTCAGTTGGCCGCTGTCCGGTATCTGCAGCGTCGCGCCCGCGCGGAGCAGGTTCATGTTGTTGTTGATAAAGGCATCCGGGTTGCTGCGGACGATGCCGACCAGCATCTGCTCGAGCGAAACGCCCTCGGGCTTCACGCTTGCCGCAATCTTGCCCAACGTCTCGCCGCGCTTCACCGGCCCATATTCCTTCGCGCCGGCGGGGGCGGGCGTGGCGACCACGGACGGTTCCGGGCGCGGGGGCGCGGGACGTGCCTCCGCTGCCGGTACGGCGGCGACCGTCTGGGGCGGCGTGTACCCCGGCGGATCGATCAACGCCGTGTACTCACGCGTGTAGCGGCCCGTGGAAGAACTCAGCTCCACGACGAGGTTCACGAAGGGCTCGCTCACCGGCCGCGTGGAGATGGCGCGGACATAAAGCGTGCCATTGGGACGTTTTTCGATCGAAAGCCGGGTGCCGCCGAGCACCGCGCCATACTGCATGTCCGCCTTGCGGTAAGCGTCCGTCGACCCGAGGCGCACCTCCAGCGTCCCAAGTTCTTCCTTGCGGACTGCAATCAAATCGATTTCGACGAGCAGCGGCTGCCCCAGGGACGAACGGACGGTAAGGTTTCCGAGGCTCGCCGCCTGCGCGAAACATGGAACGAGCAGCAGCAACCACACCCACCCCTGCAACAATTTTGGCTTGTACACGACATCCCCTTTTATTACTTGTCGCCTGGCGGCCAGAATAACATCAAATCCGTATCCGGCACACCGCTCGGCCGCGCCCGTGCGCGGTGCGGCAATCAGGTGACGGCGTGCTTGCGTGCCGCGCCCGATGCCGGGCGTTGTTCCGTCCGCCCCTCGAGCAGGATGCGCAGCATGCGGCGCAGCGGCTCGGCCGCGCCCCACAGCAACTGGTCACCCACGGTGAAGGCGCCCAGATAAGCTCCCCCCATCGCCAGCTTGCGCAGCCGGCCGACCGGGATGTGCATCTGCCCCGTCACCGCCGCCGGTGTCAGCTCGCGCATCGAGGCCTCGCGCTCGTTCGGCACCACCCGCACCCACCGATTCGCCGATGACAGCATGTCGCTGATCTCGTCGAGCGGCACGTCGCGCTTCAGCTTGATGGTCAGCGCCTGGCTGTGACAGCGCATGGCGCCGATGCGCACGCACAGGCTCTCGATAGGGGTCGCAGCCGTGCCGAACGCCGGGCCGCGGCCGAGAATCTTGTTGGTCTCGGCGCCGCCTTTCCATTCTTCGAGCGACATCCCGTCCCCGAGGTCCCTGTCGATCCACGGAATCAGATTGCCGGCGAGCGGCACGCCGCCGAAATGCTCCATCGGCAGCGAGCCATCGGTCTGCTTGGCGTGCACCTTGCGGTCGATTTCGAGAATCGCGGATGCCGGATCGTCCAGCAGCGTCTTCACTTCTGCATTGATGACGCCAAACTGGGCAAGCAGCTCGCGCATGTGCTGCGCGCCGCCGCCCGAGGCCGCCTGGTAAGTCATGCAGGTCATCCACTCGACGACATCGTTCGCGAACAGGCCGTGCATGCCCATCAGCATGCAGCTTACGGTGCAGTTGCCGCCGATGTAGTTGCGGATGCCGCGCGAAAGCGCCTGCCTGATCACGTTCATGTTCACCGGATCGAGGATGATGATGGCGTCTTCGCTCATGCGCAGCGTTTTCGCCGCATCGATCCAGTAGCCGCTCCATCCTGCGGCGCGCAGCCTGGGATGGATTTCGGCCGTGTAGTCGCTGCCCTGGCAGGTGATGATGAGGTCCATGGCCGCGAGCGCCCGGACGTCGCGTGCGTCCTGGACCGCCGGAACCTCCCTGCCGATCGCCGGGCCCCGTCCGCCAACCTGCGAGGTGGAGAAAAACGCGGGCTCGATGTGATCGAAGTCGCGCTCGGCCAGCATGCGCTCGACGAGCACCGAGCCGACCATTCCGCGCCAACCCACGATACCGACTTTGTTCATGATCGCCGACCGAAGACCGATGCCGTCATTTTACCAGAGGGTATGCTTCACAACGCCGCCACCACCGCGTCGCCCATTTCTTCGGTTCCAACCTTACGCATGCCGGCTTCGTGGATATCGGCGGTGCGCAAGCCTTGTGCCAGTACCTCCTTCACCGCAGCCTCGATCCGGTACGCCCATTCGTCTAGATTGAACGTGTAGCGCAGCATCATCGCCGCGGAAAGCATGGTGGCCAGCGGATTCGCCAGGTTCTTCCCGGCGATGTCGGGCGCGGAACCGTGACTCGGCTCGTAAAGCCCCTTCGAATTCGCGTCGAGCGAGGCCGAGGGCAGCATGCCGATGGAACCGGTCAGCATCGAGGCCTCATCGGAAAGAATGTCGCCGAACATGTTTCCGGTCACGATGACGTCGAACTGCCTGGGATTGCGCACAAGCTGCATCGCCGCGTTGTCCACGTACATGTGCGAAAGCTCGACCTGGGGGTACTGCCTGCCGAGGTCCTTCACCACTTCGCGCCACAACCGGCTCGTCTCCAGCACGTTTTCCTTGTCGACCGAGCAGAGTTTTCTGTCGCGCTTCAGCGCCGCCTGGAAGCCGATCTCGGCGATGCGCGCGATCTCGGACTCCGAATAGAGCATGGTGTCGTAGCCTTCGCGCGCACCGTTCCGATTCTGCCGCCGGCCGCGCGGCTCGCCGAAGTAAATGTCGCCAGTGAGCTCGCGCACGATCATGATGTCGAGCCCCGAGACGACCTCGGGCTTGAGGGTCGATGCACCGACGAGTTCGGGATAAAGAACCGCCGGGCGCAGATTGGCAAACAATCCCAGCGCCTTGCGGATGCGCAGGATGCCCTGCTCGGGGCGTTGCGGCCGCGGCAGCGCGTCGTACTGCGGGCCGCCGACCGCGCCGCACAGCACCGCGTCGGCCTCACGTGCGAGCGCGAGCGTAGGCTCCGGCAGCGGATCGCCGCAGGCATCGAACCCGGCGCCTCCGAAGGGCGCTTCCTCGAGTTCGATCTTGAGTCCGTCGCGCGCGAGCGCCCGCAGCACCTTGAGCGCCTGCGCGACGATCTCCGGGCCGATGCCATCGCCGGCCAGTACCGCGATTTTCATGGACAGCGTCAGCCGAACAGCCAGGGCTGGCGGGCGCGATGCTGCGTCTCGAACGAACGGATCTTGCCCGTGTGATCGAGTGTGAGTCCGATTTCGTCCAGGCCGTTCAGCAGGCAATGCTTGGTAAAGGGATCGATGGCGAAGGAAAACGTCTCCCCGCCCGGCGTGGTGACGGCCTGCGCTTCCAGATCCACCGCGACCCGGTAGCCGGGGCTCGCCTGCACCTCGCGAAACAGCCGGTCGACGATCTTCTCATCGAGCTTGATCAGCAGCAGGCCGTTCTTGAGCGAGTTGTTGTAGAAGATGTCCGCGAAGCTCGGCGCGATGACGGCCTGGAATCCGTACTGCAGCAACGCCCACGGCGCGTGCTCGCGCGACGAGCCGCAGCCGAAGTTCTCCCGCGCCAGCAACACCGTCGCACCGCGGTAGCGCGCCTGGTTGAGGACGAAATCCGGGTTGAGCGGCCGCTTCGAACTGTCCATGCCCGGCTCGCCGTGGTCGAGGTAACGCCACTCGTCGAAGAGGTTCGGGCCGAAACCGGTGCGCTCGATAGATTTCAGGAACTGCTTGGGGATGACGGCGTCGGTATCGACGTTCGCGCGATCGAGCGGCGCCACCAGGCCTTCCTTGCGGATGAATTTTTCCATCGGATTACTTGTTCGCCTTTCTCTGTATCGCTTCGCCCGCCCGCTCCATGTCCTTGCCGAGCCCTTCCATGGTGTGGCATCCCGCGAGCGCAAACGCCCATACCGCCAATATCGCCGCAGCAAGTTTCTTCATCGTCCCTCCTCAACTGAAGGTTCTGACGTCCACGAAATGTCCCGCGATCGCCGCCGCCGCGGCCATCGCCGGACTCACCAGATGCGTCCTGCCGCCCGCGCCCTGACGGCCCTCGAAATTGCGGTTCGACGTCGAGGCGCAGCGCTCGCCGGGTGAAAGCTGATCTTCGTTCATCCCGAGGCACATCGAGCAGCCCGGCTCGCGCCACTCGAACCCCGCGTCGGTGAATACGCGGTCCAGCCCTTCCTGCTCCGCCTGCGCTTTGACGAGGCCCGAGCCCGGAACCACCATCGCCAGCTTGATGTTGCCCGCAACGCGCCGGCCCTTCACCACTTGCGCGGCGGCCCGCAGATCCTCGATCCGCGAATTGGTGCACGAGCCGATAAAGATCTTGTCGAGCCGGATGTCGGTGATGGGGGTATTGGGCTTGAGGCCCATGTATTTCAGCGCCCGTTCTATCCATTCCCGCTGCACCGGGTCCGCCGCCTGCGCCGGGTCGGGCACTTTTCCATCGACGGTCGTAACCATCTGCGGGTTGGTGCCCCAGGTAACCTGCGGCCGGATCTCCCCCGCGTTCAGCTGCACTACCCGGTCGAACTTCGCGCCCTCATCGCTTCGCAACGTGCGCCAGTAGGCAACCGCCCTGTCCCACATCGCACCGGTCGGTGCGAACGGGCGTCCCTTCACGTAATCGATCGTATGGTCGTCGGCCGCCACCATCCCCGCGCGCGCGCCCGCTTCGATCGCCATGTTGCACAAGGTCATGCGCGCTTCCATGGAGAGCGCGCGAATGGTGCTGCCGGCGAACTCGATGACGTAGCCCGAGCCGCCGCCGCTGCCGATTTTCCCGATGAGCGCGAGCGCGATGTCCTTCGACGTCACGCCGGTGCCGAGCTTCCCTTCAACCATGACCTGCATGGTCTTCGACTTTTTCATGACCAGGCATTGCGTCGCCAGCACGTGCTCGACCTCGCTCGTGCCGATGCCGAACGCGAGCGCCGCGAAGGCGCCGTGCGTGCTGGTGTGCGAATCGCCGCACACGACCGTCATGCCGGGCAGTGTCGCGCCCTGCTCGGGCCCGATGACGTGGACAATGCCCTGCCGCTTGTCGAGAAACGGGAAATAGACCTTGGCGCCGAAGGTCTTCATGTTGGCGTTGAGCGTCTCGACCTGCAGTCGCGAGACCGCGTCGGTGATGCCCGCGATGCCCTTGTCCCAGTTTCGCGTCGGCGTGTTGTGATCGGCCGTGGCCACCACCGAATCGACCCGCCACGGCTTGCGCCCGGCGAGCTTCAACCCCGCGTACGCCTGCGGGCTCGTCACCTCGTGCACGAGGTGGCGGTCGATGTAGATCAGCGCCGTCCCGTCCCCGCTTTCGTGGACGAGATGGCTTTGCCACAACTTGTCGTACAGCGTGCTGGCCGGCATATGCTACGTAACCTTATGGAAACTTGCGATTATTACACATTGCGCCCGCCCCGAGTAGCGGCATGCGGGGCGCAGGCTCAGCGCGCGTCGAGCCGCAGTTTCGACCACAGGATCAGCAGGCCGCCCAAGGCGCATAGCGACGAGAGCGAGAACGTCACCGCCGGGCCGAGATAGTCCCAACCGTACCCGCTCGCGAAAGCCCCCGCCGCACCGCCAACGCCGAAGGCGAGGCTGCCGTAGATCGCCTGGCCGCGCGCCTGATGCCGGCCGCGAAACATGCGGTGCACGACGCCGATGGCCGCGGCGTGGAAGGAGCCGAACGTGGCCGCGTGCAGCGCCTGCGCCAGCAGAAGGGCCATGAGGCTGTCGGCCATCCAGCCGATCATCAGAAACCGCACGACGGCAAGCGCGAAGCTCGCGATGAGGATCTGCCGCAGGGTGTACGCCCGGTAGAGATGCGGCATCCACACGAAGATGCCGATCTCGCAGATGACGCCGAGCGCCCACAGCCAGCCGGTCAGGCCCTTGCTGTAGCCGTGATCGACGAGGTGGATGGAATAGAAGGTGTAGTAGGGCCCATGCGCCGCCGCCATCAGCGCGCTCGCTGCCACCAGCGCGATGACCGCCGGCTTGCGGATGATGTCCCAGATCGGCAGGTCATCGGATGGATGAGGCGCGGCGGCGGCATCGGGAATGCTCCATGCGAGGCCCAGCATGCCAACCATCGTCGCAACCACCACCCAAGGCAAAACGCCGACCTCGAACCAGTCGAGCAGGTAGCCGACGGCGACCACTGCGGCAATGAAACCCACCGAGCCCCACACCCGGATGCGGCCATAGCGCGCGGTCTCCTCGCCGAGATGCGACAGCGTCGTCGCCTCGACCAGCGGCAACGCCGCGCTCCAGAAGAACGTCATGGTGAAGAGCACGGCGAAGAGGTGCCAGAAGCCGGTGCCGGCGAAGACACCGGCGAAGCATGTGAGCCCCGCGATTCCGGTGAGGCGCACGATATGCAGCCGGCTCGGACCGCGATCGGCGAGCCAGCCCCACAGGTGGGGTGCGATGATGCGTGTCAGTTGCGGCAGCGCCATGAGCAGGCCGATGTCCACGGCCGACATGCCCAGCGCTTCCAGGTAAAGGCTGAAAAAAGGGGCGAACGCCCCGAGATACGCGAAATAGAAAAAATAAAAACCGGCGAGGCGCCGGTGCGGAATCGCAGACACGTGAGGCTTCAGGCCTCGTCGGGATCGGGATTTTCGGTCGCCGCCGCGCGCTTGAGCTTCTCGATCACATCCTGCGGCGCCTGCGCCGGGATGCGCGGCGTATCGCAACGCACGTCGGCGTTCTGCGCGCGGTGGCGCAGCGCGTGATCCATCAGCGTCAACGCCATCATCGCCTCGCAGATCGGGGTTGCGCGGATGCCCACGCACGGATCGTGCCGGCCGTGCGTCTCGATCTGCGTGGGATTGCCTTGCTTGTCTATCGTCCGGCGCGCGAGCCGGATGCTGGACGTCGGCTTGACCGCCACGTTGACCACGATGTCCTGCCCGGTCGAGAGGCCGCCGAGGATCCCGCCCGCATTGTTGGAGAGGAATCCCTGCGGCGACATTTCGTCGGAGTGTTCCGTGCCCTTCTGCGTGACGGCAGCGAAACCGGCGCCGATCTCCACGCCTTTCACGGCGTTGATGTTCATCATGTTGTAGGCGAGATCGGCGTCGAGCTTGTCGTAGACCGGCTCGCCCCAACCGGCCGGCACGTTCGATGCAATGGTGGTGATCTTCGCCCCCGCGGAGTCGCCCGACTTGCGCAACTTGTCCATGAACTCTTCGAGCCTCGGCACGAAGCTTTCATCCGCCACGAAAAACGGATTGCCGTATACGCCATCCCATGACTTGAAGGGAATTGCGATCGGACCTAATTGCGAAAGGTAGCCGCGCACGACGATGCCATACTTTTCCCGCAGCCATTTCTTCGCGATGGCGCCCGCGGCAACCCGCACCGCGGTTTCGCGCGCAGACTGCCTGCCGCCGCCGCGATAGTCACGCACGCCGTACTTCTGCCAGTAGGTGTAGTCGGCGTGGCCGGGGCGGAACATATCCTTGATCTTGGAGTAATCCTTGCTGCGCGCATCGACGTTGCGGATCAAGAGCGCGATCGGCGTGCCGGTGGTCACGCCTTCGAACACGCCGGACAGAATCTCGGCGACGTCCTCTTCGCGACGCTGCGTGACGTGGCGCGAGGTGCCCGGCTTGCGGCGATCGAGTTCGGGTTGGATGTCCGCCTCGCTCAACGCCATGCCCGGCGGACAGCCGTCCACCACGCAGCCGATCGCCGGCCCGTGGCTTTCGCCGAACGAGGTCACGCAAAAAAGTTTGCCTAACGTACTGCCTGACATGCCTGTCCTGAGCTTTGTCGAGGGGCCTGTCTTGAGCCTCGTCGAAGGAAGGAAACGCGCGTCATAATGCGTTGTCCCAGTTTAACATAGGGTTATCAGCGAACTTGGTGAACGCCATGGCAGACAAAGTCGATCCCGACAAAGTGAAGGGCCCCGGCGGCATGACGATGCGCGAGCTGCATGAAAAGGTGAAGCACAGCCATGCGCGCGATCAGGCGGCGGGCAAAGCGCGCAACGCCCTGGCGCAACCGCAAAACCGCTGGCAGCGCTTCGTGCGCTACGTCTGGGACAGGAAAAAAGGCTAACTCGCGTCTGGCGGTGCCTTGGCAGCATTCGCTCCGCCCGCAGCCATCTGGCGAAACAGGCGATAGGCCATGAAGCCGAGCGCGGCGACCCCCAGTATCAGACTCGCCCACAGCGCCCACTTGCGGTAGTCGGGTGGCGCGCGCAGCCGCTGCTCGCCGGCAAGCTTGCGCGGCTCGCCCAGTGCCGCGGTTTTGACCGGGAATTCTTTCTCGGACCCGTATCCCGGTACCAGCGACGCGATGGAAAACGAGGCCGCGCGCGCGGCATGACTGCCGTATGCGAGCTGGAACGGGCCTTCACCGCGCGCGGCAAACACGAGCTGCTGCGGGTGATAGCCGAGCTGCGCCGTCGGCAAGCCGCTGCCGATGCCGCCACCCTTCTGATCCACGCGCAGCAGGAGCAGACGCTCCCCGCGTCCGGCAACCGCGATTTCGGGACTGGTGACTTCGCTGCCGTCGCGCTGGAGGCGATAGACGAGCCGCTCTCCGAGCATTCGCCATTCGTCGGACGGCTTGTCACGCGCAAGCATGCGTATCTGCACCAGCGTATTCACCTGCGGCAGCTCGATGCGCAGCCGGTCGAAGGGGACGGGGCCGCCGATGTCGTATTCGTACTCGCCCGGATTCTTGCCCGCCGTCGCGGCCGGCAGCGTCAGCCACGCGCGTTGCGGCTCGCGCGCATCGGCCACCGTCTCACCGTGGACCGCGACGAGCTCGAGCGCCTTCTGACTGGAGGGCCACGACAGTCGCAGGTAACGGTATTTCTGCGCGCGCAGCTCGACGCGTTTCTGCTCCAGCCGGTGCCCCCCGAACTCGAGTTCGAGGAGCGTTGCGTCGCGCACGAGCGTCGTCCATCGCGCGAGATCGTCGCTGCCCTCGATATGCAGCTTGCCGGCAAATCCTTCGCGTGGCGTTTTCCAGTCGAACGTCAGGGCTTGTATCGGCTGCGTGGTCTGCGAGGCATCGAGCAGATAACCGAGCGTCGTGCTCGTGGCACTGGCGCGCTTCTGGCCGCTGCGTATGTCGACCAGCGTGCCGTCCGGCCGCTTCTGCACCCGCACGTGCAGATCCTCGAGCTGTCCCGACCGGTCCGCGCGCAACGGAAAAATCGGGAACGCCATGACCTCCCGCCTGGCCTTGTCCGCGGGCGGGCGCTGCCGGATCGCATGCGGCACCACCTCGCCCCTGGCATTGAAGACGCGCAGGTCCCCCAGGTCCGCACGCACCACGCCGCGATAGATGGCAGGCGGCAACTCGACCTGGTACAGCGCTTCGCCCGCCTGGGCTACTATGGGCATGGCGTACGCGAAGTCTTGGGGGGATTCCGCAGCGGACGCCACGACCGTGGTTCCTGCAAATAGCGCGACGGCAACCCGCTTCATTTTTCCTCCGCTGCAATGCGCGGCGGCACCGGCGAGAAATAGCCGATCACCAGCATCAACAGTCCCACCGCGATGAACGACACGATGCGCTCCACGCCGCCGACGTTCGAGAGATCCACGAAGAACAGTTTCAGCACCACTAGGCCCATCAACGCCGCACCGGTGATCCAGAGCGCGCGCCGGCGAAAACGGGTCGCAGCCAGCATCGCGCACAGCGCGAGCACGCTCCAGAAAATCGAGAGCGCCGCTTGCACCAGCATCGATTGCAGCATGTCATCCAGTGCAAACGGTACGCCGGCCCAGTGGTGCAGCGTGCGCAACAGCACCCCGTTGAGACAGAAGAATGCGGCGATGCCCAGCCCGGCGTAGGTCGTCATCGCGGTCCTCAGAAAGCTCGGGGCGTACTCGGCATGACGGAGGCAGGCGAGCCATGCGAACAGCGCCAGCAGTGCCGCGAACTGTGCGAGATCGAGCGGGCTCAGCAGCGGCAGATAGGGCAGCGGATCGGCGGCACCGTTGCTCTCGTAATTGATCCAGATCACCCACAGCCACAGAAACACCGCGAGCGGGAGCGCGCCCGGCACGAGGTAGGCGCGCAGTTGCGCCGCAACCGGCCAGGCAATGCGCTCGCCACGGACGGCCAGAACGGCAAGCAGGCCGCCGGGCACGACGGCCCACGCAATGAGATGCCACGCGTGCCCGCCCTTCACGACTTCCCTGATCTGCCAGGCGAGTTCCCACGAACCGAGCACCGCGAACAGCCACAGCCCCGCGGCATGCCACCATCCGATGTGCCGCGTGTCTGCCTCGTGACGTCGCAGTATCCAGAGGTGCGCAACGAAAGCGAGCGGCCACGCCACGTAGCCGTAGTACACGAACGGATGCCGGGACTCGATCACCTCGAACGCGGCGCTGAGCCACATCAGCGGGAGCAGCGCGAGGGCGGGATATTTCGCCTCGCGCCAGGCAAGTTTGAGCGCGAGCATGCTGAACGCCACGCACGAGCCCGTCATGAAGGCGAGCTCGGCATGCAGTCGCTGTCGCCAAGGGAACTGCCTCCCGATCTCCTCGATGCCCGCGGCAAACCACCATAGCGTGCCCCATACGAAGAGGACGATGCCGATAACGTTCTGCCATTTGCCCAGACGGCCCGGGTGGCGGCTGAGGTACCACGCGCAGAACAGTCCGGCGGTGCTGACGAATACGCCGCCGAGATAGCCGCTGTTCAATACCGGCAGCGCGGCGCGGTAGCCGTGGTTATCGAGCAGGAACGCGATGCCGGCGGCGAACTGCAGCAGCACGCCGAGCCCGCACGCGAGGCGGCGTTCCTGCCGCACGCCGACCCACACGATGGCCGCGCCTTCGAGCGCCCACGCGGCGGAGGTCCAGCGCCCGTCCAGCCCGAGCGGTATCGCCAGCGTGGCGAATGCGACGCCCAGGGCGATGAAGGTCTCGACGAGCAGGCGCATGTTCTCGCCGCGGCGCGCATACAGGGTCTTCGCGAGCATCAGATAGAACGCGGCCACGGCGAGCGCGGAAAACGCCGCCCCGTATTCGATGTCGCGGACGAGGGCGGTCTGCAGGCCGAAGGCGATGAGCGGCGTGCCGAAGACGAGCGTGCCGTCGACCCGGCTCTTGATGCTCGCCTCCTGGCGGATCGCGAAAAGCACCGCGATCGCGACGTAGAACGCGAAGAACAGCACGAGGAACGGCTCGGTGGACGAGAAAAATTCCGGACGGTAGTAGCGGCTGCCCCACGCCAGCCCGATCACGAACGTGAAGCCGAACCCGAGGAGGTTCAGCACCCGCCATGCTTTGTACCAGGCGATCACGAGGATGCCGAGATTGAGCACCGCGTAGAACGAGAACACCATGACGTGACTGCCGCCGCCGGTGGACGCCAGCACCGGGGCGAGAAATCCGCCCGACACGCCGACCGCCGCGAGCGAACGCGAGTCCTGCAGCACGGCGAGCATCGCCGAGAACACCGCCATCGCAACCAGCAGTGCGAACACGATCCCGCCAGGAAGCAGCTGCCAGATGCGGAAGGCGGCGAACACCGTCAGATAGAGCACGCCGATGCCGCCGCCCTGCATGATGAGCGCGTATCCCGGCCGCCGGGCGCGCAGGCGCCATCCGATGCCGAGCAACACGATTGCCCCGAGCGCGACGCCGCTCAACCGCAGTTCGATCGGGACCTGCGTGTGCTCGGCGGCGTACTTGAGCAGGAACGCGACGCCGAAGAACAGGATGATGATGCCGAAACGCACCAGCGTGTTGCCGCCGAAGAAAAAATTCCAGATTGCCGACGGTTGTGCCGGCCGCGGAGGTGATGCGACGGTGGATTCGGGAACGGATTCCGGCCGCGGAGATGGCTCGGCTGACGATGCAGCTTGAGGATGCGGGTCGACTTGCGGCGCCGCCTGTACCGGTGGCACGGTCGAGTCTGCCTGTCCAGCCGCGTGAGCGGCAGCTTCTGCAGACGGTGGTGCGCCCTGCGCAGCAGCCAGCGCCTGGGTGCGGCGGTTCAGCTCCTTCAGCGCCTCCTCGACGTCGCGCTTCCATTTTTCGTCCACGGCGGAGCGCGTTTTCTGAAACGCGAGGCCGATGAAAAGCCCGGCCACGGCGCCCATGACCATCGCCGTTTCGACATCGCGCATGAAGCCGATGACCGCTCCGAGTATGGCGCCAACGATCAGTCCGACGAACCACATGGCTCTGCTCCCCTTGTTCCTCCCGGCGCAACGAAGCGCGTCATCGCCACGCCCCGCGCAGCCCCTGGACTTCCGCCTGCAAGCCTTCCGGCGTTGCCAGCCGCGCCGGCACCATTCGTCCCACCACCAGCGCTACTTTCGAGAGCATGCCGCGCCGGAACGGTTTTGTCATCGCCTGCCCGCCTTCTCGGGAAAAAAAACTCCCCCACAAGCCACGCAGCGCCATGGGGACGACGGCCACCGGCGTGCGCTGGAGCACGCGCGTGATGCCGGGCCGGAACGGATACATTTCACCGGTGTCCGTGATGCGGCCTTCGGGAAAGATACAGATCACGTCACCCGCTTCGAGTCCCCTGGCGATCTCGTCGAAAGCGCGCTCCATCAAGGCCGCATCTTCCTTCGCCGAAGCGATCGGTATGGCGCGGCCCGTTCGAAAGATGAAATTGAGCACGGGAGTGCGAAAGATCGCGTGATGCATCACGAAGCGCACCGGCCGCCTGCAGGCCGCCGCGATGATGAGCGCATCGACATAGCTCACGTGATTGCACACCAGGATGACCGGTCCCGCGTCGGGGATATGCTCGAGCCCGTGCTTCTCCAGCCGGTACACCGAGTGGATCAGCAGCCACACCAGGAAGCGCATCAGGAACTCGGGGACCAGCGTGTAGATGTAGATCGCGACGGCGGCGTTGGCGAGCGCGGTCACGAGGAACAGCTGCGGTATCGTGAGCCCGGCCTGGAACAGCGCGATGGCAATCAGCGCCGCGGAGACCATGAACAGCGCGTTGAGCACGTTGTTGCCGGCGATGACGCGCGAGAGGTGGCTTGCCTCGGCTCGCGTCTGGATCAGCGCGTAGAGCGGCACGACGTAGAAACCGCCGAAGATGCCGATCAGAAACAGATCCGCGAGCACCCGCCACGCGCCCCACGCGCCGAGGAACTGCACGATCCCCATCGGCGTGGTCGCGGAACTCCCGTCCAGCGCAAAGTACAGATCGATCCCGAACAGCGTCAGCCCGATGGAGCCGAACGGCACCAGCCCGATCTCGATCTTGTGACCCGAGAGCCGCTCGCACAGCAGGGAGCCCGCGCCGATGCCGACCGAGAAGACCATGAGCAGCAACGTCACCACGTGCTCGTTGCCGCCGAGGACGTTCCTGCTCAGGTTCGGGAATTGCGTGACGAGCATCGAGCCGAAGAACCACAGCCACGAAATTCCCAGCACCGACAGGAACACGGTGCGGTTGCCGCGCATGAAACGGAAAATCCGCCAGGTCTCGGTCAGCGGGTTCCAGTTCACCCTGATGCCCGGATCGGCGGCCGGCGCGGGCGGGATGCGGCGGCTCAGGAGGTAACCCAGTGCCGAGAAAGCAACGGTGCACACCGCGATGCCGGAGATGCCCCAGTCGCGCTGACTCACCATCCAGCCGCCGAGTATCATGCCGAGCAGAATGGCGATGGAGGTGCCGGTCTCGACCAGTGCGTTGCCGCCGACCAGTTCGTGCTGCTTGAGCTGCTGCGGCAGGATGGCGTACTTGACCGGCCCGAAGAGCGCGGACTGCATCCCGCCCAGGAACAGCGCGAGGAACAGCAGCTCGACACTGCGCAGAAAAAATCCCGCGGCGCCGAGGAGCATCACGGCGAGCTCGATCAGCACCGTGATCCGGATGAGCCGTGACTTTTCATGCTTGTCCGCAAGCTGGCCGGCGGTCGCGGAAAACAGGAAGAAGGGCAGCACGAAGAGCGCCTGCGCGATGTTCTGCAGCACGTCGGTCGAGAGCGAGGTGAAGGCGGCCGTCTGATAGGCGAGCAGGATCACCAGCGCCTGCTTGAAGACGTTGTCGTTCAGCGCGCCCAGAAACTGCACGCCGAAGAACGGCGCGAAGCGCCGCTCCGTGAGCAACCGGAACTGGCTCGTTTCCATGGTCTCCCCTCCCCGGGAGGCCAACGTTTAACTATCTGTCCACGATTTCAGCAGGTGCGTGCCCCAGGCGACGCCGAATCCGGTCACGTCGGTCCCCACCGCCCCCAGCCCACCCTTGCAACTGCTCCCCGAGAGGTCGACGTGGATCCACGGGCGGTCCTCGGTGAAGCGCTTGAGCAGCCGCGCACCGAGGATATGATCGGCCTCAGCCTCCATCGAGCATTGCTTCACGTCGGCGATGTGGCTCTCGAGTGCCGCGTCGTAATCCTCGTCCAGGGGAAAGGGCCACACGCGCTCGCCCGACGCCAGACCGGCGGCGACGGCGCGCTTCGAGAGTTCCTCGCTGGTTGCGAAGAAGCCGCTGTAGCGGTCGCCCAGTGCGACGTGCATGCTGCCGGTGAGCGTCGCGAAATCCACCATGAGGTCCGGCTGCTCGCGCGCGGCGAGCGTCAGCGTGTCCGAGAGCACCATCCTGCCTTCCGCGTCCGTATGCACGATCTCGATGGTCGTGCCGTTCAGCGCGGTGATCACCTCGTTCTGCTTGTAGGCCCGGGGGCTCAGGTGATTCTGCGCGATGGCGAGCCAGCAGTCGATATCGACCGGCATTTCCGCAATGGTGGCGGCGAGCAGTATGCCGAGCGCGACCGCCGAGCCGTTCATGTCCTCGTGCATGCCGTGCATGTAGCGCGCGGTCTTGAGATTGTGGCCGCCGGTATCGAAGCAGATCCCCTTGCCCACCAGCGCGAGCGCGCGCTTCGCCCTGCGGCGCCGATAGCGCAACCGCACGATGGCGGCGTCCGCCTCGGCGCTTCCTTGCGCGACGGCGACAAACGCCCCTGCACCCATGCGCCGCAGCCGTTTCAGGTCGTATTCCTCGTGGCCCCAGCCGTGCCGGCGCGCGAGCTTGGCGAGCCGCTTGCGATAGGTGCCCGGCGTAAGCTCGTTGGGAGGGAGCACGGTCAGCTCGCGGCACAGCGTATTGCCCATCGCCTGCGCCCGCAGCATCCCGAAATCGTTCGCGTCCTTGTGGCCATAGAGGCGGACGCGCTCGAGCGGCGCCGCCTCGGATTTTTTCTTGCGCTCGGGCAGCGGCGTGCCGTTGACCCACGCGCTGTATACGGCGCGGGCGGCCGCCTGCTGGCGCGAGCGGGCGTCACCGAACACCGCGATGGCAATCTCCTTCGGCTTCTCGGCCAGCAGCGGCTGCAGCGCCTTGCGCACCACCGTCTGCTGCTCGAAAGCGGGTTGCGCCGGGTCGAGCGCGACCCACGCCGCGAGCGCGCCATGCGCCAGGTCGGTCGCAATCGGGCTCTTCGCAAGCTCGTCGGATTTCTTGTTGCGCCGCCTGAGCGCGGCCTCCAGCACCTCTCTGAACGGCACCCCCGCCAGACCGTCGCGTTCCTTCGTGGCCGGCAACACTACAAGGAGATGGCTGGCGCGCTTCGCCTCGGACGCGGTCAACGGCGCTGAATTCTGTTCCAGCTTCGCGAGCATGCTTGAGCGACGGACTCAATGAAGACGCCGGATTATAGCGTGCGACCCCGCGCGTACTTCTTTAGAATCGGTATCGCCCGAATCCGGGTTCACGGCAGGACGAAGAGAACCGCCATGCGCCAGTACCTTGAATTGATGAAGCGCGTCCTCGATGACGGCGCACGCAAGAGCGACCGCACCGGTACCGGCACCCTCAGCGTTTTCGGGGCGCAGCTGCGCTTCGATCTCAGCTCCGGTTTCCCGCTGCTTACGACGAAAAAAGTCCACCTCAAGTCCGTCATCCACGAGCTGCTGTGGTTCCTGAAAGGGGACACCAACATCAAGTATCTGCGGGACAACGGCGTCACCATCTGGGACGAGTGGGCGGACGAGAACGGCGACCTGGGGCCGGTCTACGGCTGCCAGTGGCGGTCGTGGCCCGCGGCGGACGGGCGGCATATCGATCAGATCGCCCAGGTCATCGAGCAACTGCGCAGAAATCCCGATTCGCGGCGTCTTATCGTCTCCGCGTGGAACGTGGGCGAGCTCGACCGCATGGCGCTCATGCCATGCCACGCTTTCTTCCAGTTCTACGTCGCAGGCGGTCGGCTGTCCTGCCAGATGTATCAGCGCAGCGCGGATCTATTCCTCGGCGTGCCGTTCAACATCGCGTCCTATGCGCTGCTGGCGCTGATGGTGGCCCAGGCGTGCGGCTTCAAACCGGGCGAATTCGTGCACACGTTCGGCGACACGCATCTTTATCTCAATCACCTCGATCAGGCGCGCGAGCAGCTCGCCCGC
>JBQTHU010000048.1:0-4338 GCA_052389535.1 Betaproteobacteria bacterium
AAGAAAAGCCGGCGCGCTACGCCGTGATCGGCGCATGACGGCGGCGGCCGCGAAGAATCAGTAGCTGGTCGGCCAGTTGCGCAGCAGGTGCTCGCCGACGCCGTTCTTCATGCGCATGCGGTGCACCTGCAGCGTGCGGATCAGGTAGTCGCGGGTGTCGCGCGGATCGATCACGTCCTGCGCTTCGTAGAGCTCGGCGAGGCCCCACGCGGCGGTGTCGCGCTCGACTTCGGCCTTGAGCTGCGCGAAACGCTCGGGGTCGTCCTCCTGCTTGACGCCGTAGAGCACGTTGACCGAGACCGCCGCGTCCATGAACCCGAGATCTGCGGTGGGCCAGCACACCACTTCGTCGGCGTTGCGCCCGCCCGCCATGTTGATGTAGGCCTGGCCGTAGCTCTTGCGCATGATGACGGTGATCTTCGGCACGGTGACGAGCGTGAGCGCGTTCATCCAGTTGATGACCTTGCCCGGCATGCCGCGGATTTCGCCCTCCACCCCGATGAGAAAGCCGGGCACGTCCACCATGAAGACCAGCGGCAGATTGAAGGAATCGCACAGCACCATGAAGCTCGTCACCTTCTGGCACGCGTCGGCATCGAGCGCGCCGCCCTTGTAGAGCGGGTTGCTGGCGATGAAGCCGACGCTCTTGCCGTCGAGCCGCGCGAGGAGGGCGGCGACCGAGCGGCCGTAGCGCTCCTTCACCTCGAAGCACGAGTCGCGGTCGGCGATCGCGGCGACGATCCTGCGCACGTCGTAGACCTTGTTGCGCGACTCCGGCAGGATGTCGAAGATTTTTCTGCACGCCTCGTCCGAGCCTGCCGGCACCGGATGCTCCGGCGGCGGCTCGTTGTGATGGCTTGGCAGGTACGAGAGAAACCGCTTGATCGCATCGAGCGCCTGCTCGTCGGTGTCCACCGCCATATCGGCCAGACCCGACACACCGGTCAGCAGCCTCCAGCCGCCGAGTTCTTCCGGCTCGATCGGCTTGTTGATCGCGATCGAGGTGACGTTGGGGCTCGCGATCGCCATGATCGCGCCCTTGCGCATCACGACGAAGTCCGACATGGCGGAGTACCAGGTCGAGGAGCCATAGCACTGCCCGAGCAGCGCCGACACCCAGGGCGTTTCGCGCAGGCGCTGATATTCGCTCGGGTCCTGAGCGATGATGGCGCGCCCCGCAGCGCCCATGCGATCCGGCATCCGGGCGCCGCTCGATTCGCCGAGAAAGACGAGCGGCAGCCCGCGCTTGCACGCGACCTGCTTCACGTGCCGGATCTTCTTCATGTTGATGACGGCCGAGGATGCGCCCAGCACGGTGAAGTCGTTCGATATCAGCGCCACCTCGCGCCCGCCAATGCGCGCGAACCCGGTGACTTTGCCGTCCGCCGGCGTCTTGTGCTTCAATTCCGGGCGATTGGCGCGGGCGAAGCGTCCGGACTCGCTGAACGAGCCGGCGTCGATCAGGTAGTCGATGCGCTCGCGCGCGTTGAGATGGCCTTCGGCCTTGCGCTTCGCGAGTTTCTCGGGCCCGCCCATCGCGAGCGCCGCGGCGGTCTTCTCCTGCAGTTGCTTCAGCAGCTCGTCAAACGGCACGGCCTTTCCTTCGGTTTGCGCTATTCGGCTTTGATGCCCGCTGCCTTGATGACCTTGGCCCACTTCGCGATTTCGTTCTCCATGAAGGCGGCATACTGCGCCTGGGTATTGCCGACCGGATCGGCACCCAGTCCCTGCAGCTTCTCGCGCACGTCGGACGACTTGAGCGCGCGCACCACTTCGGCATGGAGGCGGTCGAGTATCGGTTTCGGCGTTTTCGCCGGCGCGGAGAGCCCGTAGAAAGTGGTCACTTCGTAGCCGGGCACGCCGGCCTCGGCGACCGTCGGGATATCCGGCGCGGCAGGCGTGCGCTTGGGACCCGTGGTCGCGAGCGCGCGGAGCTTGCCGGCCCGCGCCTGCCGGATCACCGTCGGTACGTTGCCGAAATAGAGCGACACTTCGCCCGACAGCAGCGCGACGAGACCCGGCCCGCCGCCCTTATAGGGAATGTGCACCCAGTTGATGCCCGTCATGTACTTGAAGAGCTCCGCGGACAGATGGACCGTGGTGCCCACGCCGGAGGAGCCGTAATTGATGTCCCCGGGGCGTTTTTTCGAGAGTGCGATCAGTTCCTTCACGTTCCTGGCCGGCAGCGACGGGTGCACCACCAGCAGATTCTGCGATTCGGCGATCAGCGTGATGAACGCGAAATCTTTGATCGAATCGAAATTGAGCTTGATCATCGAAGGGTTGGTGGCGTGGCCGGGACCGTTGAGCATGATGGTGTAGCCATCGGGCGCTGCACGCGCCATCAACTCCGAGGCTATTGCGGTATTGGCACCACCTCGGTTCTCCACAACCACCTGCTGTCCGAAGTACTCGGAGAGCTTGGGCCCGATGATCCGCGCCACGATGTCATTGGTTCCGCCCGGGGGGAAACCGACCAGGAAGCGGATCGGCTTGGCCGGATAAGTCTGCGCCGATACGTGGGCACCGCCTGTAAGCACGCCGATACCGATCACCGTTGCAATGATGCGTGCCTTCGCCATGCCGCGTCTCCTCTGGCCTGTTGCGGATAAGATGCGTCCGCGAAATGGTTGTTGCTTGCGCGCCAGAAACCGGCGCGTGCGGTACAAGATAGCACGCGTGCCGGGCTGGGTGCTCCTGGGAAACGTGCGGCGTTCCCGGCCGGGCTGCCCGGTGGGGCGGCGAAACCTATGAGCGGGCGCGCGCTTTCGCCTTCGGCTCGAACCCCTTCAAGTAAAGCGGCCCGGTCATGGTGCCGTCCACCGCCAGTCCGATGATGCCCTGCGAGAGATCCTTGATCGCGAGGAAGATCACGTCCTCGTCGTCAGGCGAGGCGACCAGCGTGTGAGGGGCATTGGCCGGAATGTAGATCAGCGTCCCGGCGGGGGCGTGGACTCGTTTGCCGTTGACCGAGCCGACCAGCGTGCCGCGCACGACGTAGTTGAACTGCTCGTTCTTGTGGCTGTGCATGCGCGAACCGGTGCCGCGCGGCTTGTTGATGTAGCCGACGAGCATGCGATCGCCCTCCACCACCCCGCCGTGCGAAGTCGAGTAGCCGGTGCCGGCATCGACCTTCTTCAGTTGCGCGAGGCGAAAATGGTACTTGCCGTTGCCGCCCTTGATCGCGCCTGAGGTCTTGGTTTTCGCCTTCGCAGCGCGCTTCTTTGCCACAGCCATAAGTCTCCTCTCAGAGGTAGTCGATGATCTTCCAGTCGCCGGCCTTGACGTTCACCACGCTCTTGTTCATGCCGGGCCGGCGGTCGGCGTAGACCCGCCCTTCCTTCATCACGAGCTGGATCTTCTCCTTCTTCTGCAGGCAGGCGATGTCTTTGAGCGGGTCGCCGTCCACCGCCACGATGTCGGCGAGCTTGCCCGCTTCTATCGTTCCGAGGTCGTTGCCGCGCTTGATCGCCTGCGCGGCGTTGCGCGTCGCGGTAAGGATCGCGTCCATCGGCTTCATCCCGAGCTTGACGTAGATCTCCAGCTCGGCGCCGTTGCTGCCCATGTCGGGCTCGAAGCCCATGTCGGTCCCCATCGCGATCCTGACGCCCGCCTTGTACATCTTCTGGAACGTCTCGAAGCAGTGCGGCTGCAGGAACTTCATCTTGCGCAGCACGAATTCCGCGGTCCCGATCTCGCGGCGCAACTGGATCGCATGATCCGTGCGGTGCGAAAGCGTCGGCGTGACCGGAATGCCGGCTTCCGCGATGAGGTCGATCGTCTCGTCGTCGTTGAACACCATGTGCTCGATGGTGTCGGCGCCGGCCTTCATCGCCATGCGCTGCGCCTGGGTGGTGAAACAGTGGACCGCCGCGGTCTTGTGAAAGGCGTGCGCCTCATCGACGATCGCGTCGAGTTCTTCCTGTGTCATGTTGCGGATGTCCGGCTCCTCCTTGTCGGTACCGCCGCCGCCCGAAGCGCAGGTCTTGATCACATCGCAGCCGGCGAGCAGGTTGGTGCGCGCGAGCTTGCGCAGCTCCCACGGGCCATCGGCGGTATTGAAGCCGAAGCGCGGCATCGCGCGTGGCTGGATCAAGTCGAGGTGCGAGCCCGTGATCGTGGTGAAGCCGCCGATCAGCATGCGCGGGCCTTCCATGATGCCGGCATCGATCGCGTCGCGCACCGCGCACAGTTCGTTCGTCAGCAGCCCGCGGTTGGAATTCATGCCGAGGTCGCGCAGCGTGGTGAAGCCCATGTCGAAGCAGAGCTGCGCGTGGAAGAGCGCGTACATCTGCTGCAGGTGCGGCATGATCTCGAACTGCGCGACGCGGTGGTTGT
>JBQTHU010000049.1:0-5477 GCA_052389535.1 Betaproteobacteria bacterium
GCGGTGTATCCCAGTTTCGTCGAGAAATTCGTGGAGGGCGCGAAGGCGATCAAGGTCGGCGACGGCTTCGACAAGGACACCAAGATGGCGACGCTCGCCAATCCGCGACGCCAGCGGGCGATGCAGACGCACGTCGAGGATGCGAAAAAGCACGGCGGCAAGGTGCTGGCGGGCGGCTATCCCATAGGGGAGAAGGGCAACTTCTTCGAGCCGACCGTGATCACCGAGCTGCCGAAGGACGCGATGGCGATGAACCAGGAGCCGTTCGGACCGCTCGCGATCATCAATCCGTTCCGCAGCTTTGACGAGGCGGTCAGCGAGGCAAACCGCCTGCCGTACGGCCTTGCGGCGTACGCGTGGACGAAGTCGGCGAAGACCGCGAACGCCATCGCCGCATCGGTCGAGACCGGCATGATGACGATCAATCATCTCGGGTTCGCGCTGCCGGAAGTGCCGTTCGGCGGCGTCAAGGACTCGGGTTACGGCTCGGAAGGCGGAGCGGAGGCGATCGAAGCCTATCTCAATCCGAAGTTCGTGACGCAGGCAGGCTTGTAGCCGATAGTACGTTTCTGTCCTATCCATGGGGAAGTTGATGAAACACGCAGTCTGGGGGGTCGTTTTCATAATCGTCGCGTCGATCGGTCGAGCGGGCTACGCGCAGCCGGCCGCGAAGAGTCCGCCCGCGGAGCCGCCGAGCCCTCCCGCGATCCAGACGGTGCCGGGCATGCCGCCGGTCGTCGATCCGTCCAACCTTTACAGCGAGACGGCGGCGGGCAAAGTGCGGCCGGACGTTGCGAATGCGCTGCCGCGCGTCTACGTGCCGAACCGCCGTTCGAACGACGTCACGGTGATCGATGCCGAGACGATGAAGGTGGTGGACCGATTCAAGGTCGGCGTGCATCCGCAGCACGTGGTGCCGTCGTGGGATCTCAAGACGCTGTGGGTGACGAACAACGCCGAGAAGCGCTTCGACGGCACGCTGACGCCGATCGATCCGATGACCGGCAAGCCCGGCCAGCCGATCGACGTCGACAATCCCTACAACATGTACTTCACGCCGGACGGACGTTCGGCAGTGGTGGTGGCGGAGGCGCGCAAGCGGCTCGATTTTCGCGACCCGCAGACCATGGCGCTGCAAAGCTCGCTCTCGGTGCCGGGCTGCGCCGGCATCAATCACGGCGACTTCTCGATCGACGGGCGCTACGCGATCTTCACCTGCGAATTCGAGAAAGGCACGCTGGCGAAGATCGATTTCGTCGAGCGCAAAGTCGTGGGCTATCTCAAGCTCTCCAAGCCGGGCATGCCGCAGGACATCCGCATCTCGCCCGACGGCAAGGTGTTCTTCATCGCGGACATGCATTCGGGCGGCGTGTTCGTGATCGACGGCGACAAGTTCGTCGAACTGGAATTCATCGCGACCGGCGCCGGCGCGCACGGGCTGTACCCCAGTCGTGATGCGACCCGGCTCTATGTCATCAACCGCGGCTCGCACATGGTCTATGCGAAGCCGGGCGGCAAGGGCAGCATCACCGTAATGGATTTCCGCACGCGCAAGATCCTCGAGACGTGGCCGATCCCCGGCGGCGGCAGTCCGGACATGGGCAATCTGACTGCGGACGGCAAGACGCTGTGGCTCTCGGGGCGCTTCGATGACGTGGTGTACGCCATCGATACCACGAACGGCGCGGTGCGCAAGATCAAGGTCGGCACCGAACCGCATGGCTTGACGGTCTGGCCGCAACCGGGCCGCTATTCGCTGGGCCATACCGGCAACCTGCGCTGACGATGGCCGGCCGCGCTCCATGACCCGTGCGGCTCGGCGCATCGGTATGGTCGCGCCATCCGGTTTCCTGCCGGATACGGCCGTGCTCGACCGCGCCGCCGCGTTCTTTTCCGCGCGCGGCTGGGAAGTGCAGGCCGGAGAGAGCTGTTTCGCGCGCGAGCAGCGCTTTGCGGGGCCCGACGATCTCCGCCACGCGGATCTCTTCCGTTTCGCGACGGATCCTTCCTTCGACGTCGTGCTCGCGGCGCGCGGCGGCTATGGTCTCGCTCGCTTTCTGGAAAAAGTGGATTTCGCGAAGATCAAGGCACGCCGCCCGATCGTCGTGGGCTACAGCGATTTCACCGCATTTCATCTCGCGTATCTGGCGCGCGGCGGGGTGAGCTTTGCCGGTCCCTCGGCGGGCGACTTCGGGGCGCCCGCACCGAATGCGTTCACGGTGGAACATTTTTTCGGTGTGCTCGAAAGCCCGGACTACGCAATCACGTTCGACGCCGAAGGCCCGAACTGTGCGGCGAGCGGCCGGCTGTGGGGCGGGAATCTCGCGCTCGTGTGTGCGCTGGTCGGCACGCGCTTCATGCCGCGAGTGGCGGGCGGAATACTCTTCGTCGAGGACGTGAACGAGCCGGCGTACAAGATCGAGCGCATGCTGCTGCAGCTCGATCAGGCCGGCATCCTTGGGCGACAGCGCGCAATTCTGCTCGGGGCGTTCGATCCCATCACGCCGATGCCGAACGACAACGGCTACGACGTTTCCGCGACCATCGCCTTTCTGCGCAGCCGTCGCAAAACGCCCGTCATTACCGGATTGCCGTTCGGGCACGTAGCGCGCAAGCTCACGTTGCCGGTGGGTGGGCACGCTAAGTTGACCGTGCGCCGGGGGCGGGCGCACCTTGCGCTCAGCCGTTACCCGGGGCTCGACTAGCGGGCCTGACGGATCGTCAACCGCCGCTCAGCGCCTGCACGATCACCACTTCGTCGGTTTCCCGCAGCGGCTGCGACAGGTCGTGGACCTGCGCGTTGTTCACGAACACGCGGATGTGGCGGCGGAGGCGCTCCTGCTCGTCCACCATGCGAAAGCGTATGCCGGGATAGCGGCGGTCGAGGTCCGCGAGCAGCGCGCCCAGCGTTGCACCGCTCGCCTGCGCTTCGGCGCTTTCGGTGTACGAGCGCAGCGCACTCGGGATGTGCACCTTCATGAGCAATGCAGCGATCTACGCGACCGCGGCCGTCTCCACGGCGTAGATTTCCGGAAGATGGCGGGCCATGCACGTCCAGCCTTTGCCTTCATCGCGGCTCAACCACAGCTCCCCGCTGGTCGTGCCGAAGTAAAGGCCCACCGGATCGCATGTGTCCGCGGTCATCGCCTGACGCTTAACCGTCCACCACGCCTCACTCTCGGGCATGCCGGAGTCCATGCGTTGCCAGCTTTTGCCTGCGTCGCGCGTGCCGTATACCGCGGGCTTGCCGCCGGGGCTGGTGCGGGGCCACACCGCCGTCCCGTCCATCGGCAGCACCCACGCCGCGTCCGCGTTGCGCGGATGAACGACCATCGGGAAGCCGATGTCGCCGACGTCCATGGGCATGCTCTTGCCGACGCGCACCCATTCGTCGGAGGGCCGGTCGAGCCGATAGATGCCGCAGTGATTCTGCTGATAGAGACGGTCGGGATTGCTGGGGCACAGGCGGATGCAGTGCGGATCGTGGAAGGTCGGCTGCGTGCCGTCGAAACCTTCCACCACGTCCAGTCCCTTGAGGAGCGGCTTGAAGGTGCGTCCGCCATCCAGCGACTCGTGCACGCCGCCGCCGGACATCGCGAAATAGAGATGCCTGGCGTCGCGCGGATCGATGATGATCGAGTGGAGCTTGGGCCCGTCCGGCGTGCCGTCCTGCACCGTGCCCATCCATTCACGGAATTGCGGATCGTCGTTGATCATGGAGAAAGGCGCCCATGACACCCCGCCATCCTCGGAACGGAACAGTCCCTGCGGCGAGGTGCCGGCGTACCAGACCTTCGGCTCCGAGGACGGGCCCGGCGTCAGCCAGAAAGTGTGATCGACCGAGCGACCCGTGCCGTCGGCGGCCTTGGCGAAAGCCGGCGGCTGCGCGGCTTCTTTCCAGCTTTTGCCCAGATCCGTGGAGCGGAAGATGGTGGGACCGAGATGCCCGGTCTTGGCGGCGGCGAGCAGCGTGCGGCCGTCGCGCGGGTCGAGCACGAGATGGCTGATCACGTGGCCGAGAAAGTGCGGCCCGTCGGGGCGCCACGATTTCCGGCTTGCGTCCCCATGATAGAGCCAGGCACCCTTGCGGGTCGCCACCAGCAGTACGGTTTTTCCTGTGGTCATGATTTCCCCAATGACTGTGTTTCTACAGTTGCGCCTGCGCGACGGATTCGCGGATCGGCCGGATGGGCCGAACCTCGATGCTCCCCACGCGCGCGGGCGGGATGCGGGAGGCGACATGTATCGCCTCGTTCAAATCCTTCGCTTCGATCATGTAGAACCCGGCGAGCTGCTCTTTCGTCTCCGCGAACGGGCCGTCCGTCACCGACAGGTGCCCGTTGCGCATCCGCACGGTGGTTGCGGTATGAACCGGCTGCAGCGCCTCGGAGGCGATGCAGTGGCCGCTGTTGCGGATTTCCGTGTCGTAGGCGACGCAATCCTCGTCCGGCAGCTCGCCGAGCCGCTTCTCGTCCAGGTACACCAGGCACAGATATTTCATTCCAACTCCTTCCATCTATAGTCGAACGGCGCGGCCTGGAATCGGCCTTACTTTTCCGCGACGGCTTTGAGATTCGCCAGGCCGGCTTCGAAGTCCCCGCCCACCATGCGATCCATGTCGATGAAGAGGTGGACGATCTTGAAGAAGTAAGGCGTGTGACCTTGCATGGACCAGGTGACATGCGTCGCGCCGCCCGGCTCGGGCTTGAGCGTGAATTCCACGATGTTGTGCGCCTCGAACGGCTTCACAAAGTCGAGCTTTATCCCAACCTTGGAGGGCGCGCTCGATTCTGCGATTTCCATCTGGCCCTGCCCGACTTCCTTGTTTCCCTCCCAAGCGTAAGTGGCTCCTTTGCCCGCTGTCACGCTGCCAAAAGTGCGCTTCATTGCGGGATCCTTCCGTTCCCAGGGCGACCAGGCATCCCAGCGCTTGAAGTCGCTGATATACGAAAAGACCTTGTCCGGCGGCGCCTTGATGGTCGCATGACGCGCGACCGTGAACGTGTCAGGCCGGGTGGCCGCGAGTACCAGCACGCCGGCAATAAGGACTACGATCACAAGGGCTGTCAGCTTCATATTGTTTCCCGATCAATGGTTCCCTCTTTACCTGGTCGTTTGGCGGGTTGCCGGATCGACAAGTCGCCGCGAGATTATTTCTGGCTGCGGCAGAGCACTTCTTCCATGGCGGCGCCAAGGTCGAGCAGCGCCTGTGCGCCGTCCCCGATGTAGGTTGAACCATGCATCGTGGCGCAGGTTTGGGGGCGCAGCGCAGCAAGCTCGCGAAGCTGACCTGCCGTCCGGGTCGTCCAAGGCAGGTAGTCCATGAAGGGCGGGGTGGCCTGGTAGTTTCTCAGCGACGCGCTGAAACGTCCCACGACGTCGCTGTGGGTGCTCGGCTCGACGTCTCCGTTGTGGCCGAAGAGATCGGAACAAAGCAGCGTCCGGTTCGTTTCTTCGAACAGCACGCCTGCGTCCCA
>JBQTHU010000050.1:0-3713 GCA_052389535.1 Betaproteobacteria bacterium
ACCGGATTGCAGCACGCGTACAGGCGGAAATAATTGCGCGTGATCTCCCACCGTGTGCCGAGTTCCCCCAGCAAATGTGCCGGTTCGTAACCGTCTCCGACGAGATTCGCGAGCGCCTCCTCGATCGCGTCCGGCTGCGCTTCGAATCCCGCAAGCGCCAGTTCGGGCGCGAGCGCGCAGGCGTAGCCGCTCATACCGCCGGCAACATTGAGGTTGGTGGCGCCGGCCACCGCATTGGTGTAGCTCGGCGTCAGCACCAGCGTGGTGGCGATGCGCATCGACAGGCTCACGCCCGCGGCATCCATGCCGTGCATGCGGGCGCCGGCCGCCGACGCGGCGAGCAATCCGACCTGCCCGTTCTGATGCGCGAGCGGGCGCGGCTTGAACGCCGTGGCGAGGCGTCCCGCGACTTCGTAGCAGACGATGAGCGCGGTCAGCAGCTCACGGCCGCTGCGGTTCTGCTGCTCGCCCACCGCCAGTATGCCCGGCAATGTCTGCATCGCCGGCTGACCGGTGACGAGACGGGTGCCTTCGCACAGCTCGATGGCCCGCCCTGCGATGCCGTTCAGGAGCGCGGCGGTGCGCGGATCGTGAACCGGCCAGCCGCGCGCGAAAATCGTCGCTCCGCTGCCCGCTGTTGCGGCAAGACGCTCGCGCAGGTGCCGCACTTCCGGACGCCCCGATCCGGCGAGAATCACGCCCAGCGTGTCGAGCAAGACGAGTTTCGCGTGCCGCTGGACTGCCGGCGGGATGTTTTCCCAGCGCGTCTCGGCGACGAATTGCGCCAGCTTCTCGATCGCTAGCCCCATCGCGGCCGTCTCACTCGAGCTTGATGCCGGCTTCGCGGATGATGCGCGTCCACTTCGCGACCTCATCGCGCACGAAACGCTCAAACTCCGCCGGACTGTTGCCTACCGGCGTCGCGCCTTGCTCCAGGGTGCGCTCGCGGATGGTGGGCGTCGCCATGGCTTTCGCAACTTCGCTGCTGATGTACTCGACGATCGGCGCAGGCGTGCCGGCGGAGGCCATGAGCCCGAACCAGCCGACCGCCTCGTAATCCTTGAAGCCGGCCTCGATGGCGGTCGGCACATCCGGCAGCGCTGCGGCGCGCTCACGGGTCGATACCGCCAGCGGGCGCAGCCGGCCGCTCTTGATCAGCGACAGCACGGTCTCGAGCGTGTTGAAGGCCGTGGTTGCTTCGCCGCCCATGACGGCCGCAGTCGTCGCGCCGCCGCCCTTATAAGGAACGTGCGTGAGCTGCGTTTTGGTCACGAGCGCGAAGAGCGCGCCCGCAAGGTGCATGGCGCTGCCGGCGCCGGCTGACGCATAGAGCACTTCACCCGGACGGGCGCGCGCGATCCTGACCAGCCCCTGCAGATCCTTCGCGGGAAACGACGGGATGACGACGATGACGTGCGGCACGCGCACCACCTGCGACACGCGCACGAAGTCCTTGATGGAATCGTAGCGCAGCTTGGGATACAGCCCCGGACTGTAGGAGAACGACGCGGAGGTCATCAGCAGCGTGTAGCCGTCGGCGGGCGAGCGCGCGACGTGCTCGGTGCCGAGCGTGGAGCCTGCGCCGGGGCGGTTCTCGACGATGAATTGCTGCCCCGTCGTTTCGGAGAGGCGCTGCGCGAGGATGCGCGCAAAAATGTCGGTGCCCCCGCCGGGCGCGAACGGCGTGACGATGCGCACCGTCCTCTCCGGGTATTTCTGTGCCACGGCTCTTTCCACCGGCGCAGCGCAGAGCACGAGCACCGCAAGAGCGGCCAGAACGTTGATGCCGGAAATGCGCTGCGAAGTTTTCATGATGTGATCTTCGGGAGGCCGGGATGATCGGAACACCGATGATACCCCATGCCACAAATGAACTTGCGGCCCGGGGGAGATGCCGCTGCGCTGGCATAATACGGACTCATTCTTGGAGGAGTAAAAAGGTTGGACTCGCAACAGCGCCCGCAGGTGGTGGTGCTCTCCACGGGCGGCACGATTGCTGGCCGCGGCGCCTCCACCCTAAGCCTCACGGAGTACAAGGCCGGTTCGCTGCTCGGGACGGAACTCGTCGAGGCGGTGCCGGAGCTGAAACAGTACGCGCGTGTACGGGTCGAGCAGATCTGCAACGTTGCGAGTCCCGACATCAGCGTTGCGGTGTGGCAGCAGCTCGCCGCGCGCATCAACGCCATCTTGTCCGCGGAGCCGCAAGTCGCCGGCGCGGCGTGCTGGTGCTGCTCAACGAGGAGATCAACGCGGCGCGCGACGTGACCAAGAGCAATACCTATCGCGTGGGGACCTTCCGCTCGGGCGAACTCGGCTTTCTCGGCTACGTCGATCAGGACCGGGTTGCCTATTACCGCGCACCGGACAAACGGCATACAGTGCGCTCCGAGTTCGACGTGAACGCAAGCGCACATCTCCCGCGGGTGGACATCCTCTACGCCTACGCGGAGTCGAGCAACGCGCTTTTGGTCGAGACGCTGCAGCGTGCCGGCGTTCAAGGCATCGTCTACGCGTGCACCGGAGCCGGGACATTGTCTGCTTCGGAAAAGGAGGCGGTCGGGAAGATGTCGAACCTGCCCGCGAGCGAGCGGCCCGTCTTCGTCCGCGCGAGCCGGGTCGGCAACGGGCGCGTCATCGGCCGCAGCGAGTACGACACGCTCGGCATGGTCCCGGCGGACAACCTGAGCCCGCAGAAGGCGCGCATCCTCTTGATGATCGCGCTCACGCGCACGCGCGATATCGCGGAGATCCGCAGGATATTCTCGGAGTATTGAGGCATCCTTTCCCGGCGACCTGTTCGGACGATAGTCGCAGGGAACCATGTCGGGTCGTCGCGGGTTCATGCACGAGGGTGGCGGGAACGAGATGCGACGCCTATCATGATTTGATGGACGCGCAGGCGCTGCGTAAGGCCATCGCGAACGATCATCGGGTCGCCGAAGCGGATATCGTCCGGCGTCTGCGCGCGCTGCAGCCCGAAGCGTCGGCGGCCGCGAGCATACAAGAGGTGGCGCTGCGGCTTACCGAGCGCGTGCGCGCCACGCCGCCCGGCCCGCTCTCCGCCGAATCGTTCCTGCGCCACTACGGGTTGTCAACCCGAGAAGGCGTCGCGCTCATGTGCGTCGCCGAGGCGCTGCTCCGCATCCCCGATCCCGATACCGCCGATGCGCTGCTGCGCGAGAAGCTATCCGCAGGCGCGTGGGGCGGCGCGAACGAGGGCTCGCTCATCTCCAATGCGGCGGACTGGGCGCTGCTGCTCACCGGGACGCTTGCGCGCTGGTACGAGACGGAAGAGGACGGTCTCGCCGCGCAGTTGAAGCGTCTTGCTGCGCAGCTCGGCGAGCCGGTGGTGCGCGGCGCGGTGCGCCGGGCGATGCGCATACTCGCCGAGCAGTTCGTGCTGGCGGAGACCATCGAGGACGCGGTGCGGCGGGGTGCGGAACGCCGGCCGTACCGGTTCTCGTTCGACATGCTGGGCGAGGCGGCGCGCACCGCCGAGGATGCGTCACGTTACTACGACGCCTATCGCCGTGCGCTGGAGCACGTTCGATCACCGGATTCCATATCGATCAAGCTGTCGGCGTTGCATCCGCGTTTCGAGGAGAGCAAGCGCGCAAGGGTGTGGTCCGAGCTGGTGCCGCGCCTGCGGACGCTGTGCGAAATCGCGGCTGCGCGCCGCGTCGGCGTAACGATCGACGCCGAGGAGTCCGAGC
>JBQTHU010000051.1:0-13179 GCA_052389535.1 Betaproteobacteria bacterium
ATCAGCCGCGCCATGGCGCAGATTTGCTGCAACCGGGTATCCGCGATCGGGCCGCAGCACGTTATCCTGCCTCAGAACAGGATCGCCGCCTGGGAATACGCACCGCTCACGCCACGAGCTTAATGCCCTTGCGGGCCGCGCTGAGCGGACATGCTGCCTATGCGGTTTCCACCGCGCCGACAGTCCGCCCTCCGGAAAGCCTGCGGATCGCCTCCTTCAGCTCGCCGTCCGGTGCGATGCCCATTTCGACATTTCTGCAGACTTCCCACACGCGGCGCACGTCCGCCATGACCGCCTCGTCGGAGCGGTCGATGTCGATCGGCACGCCGATGAACGCCCAGGAAGTGAGCCCGGTGAGCCAGAACGTCTCGACACAATTGCCCTCGGGATCGCGGAAGTAAAGACCGATGGCACTCGCGTGAGTCACGAGGCTGTCGATCTGATACCCCTTCTCGATCGCGCGCCGCTTGAAGTCCCGCACGTCGTTCAACGACGCGACCCGCAGCGAAATCTGCTGGATCAAGCGAGGGTCCTCAGTATCGGGGCGGCCGCGGATCAGCGCGATCTCGTGATCGACTGCCTCCGGGGAGGCGCTGAAGAAGGCGGCGTTCTCGCTGCACTTCGTGAGCGTCATCCCCATGAAGTTGCCCCAGAAGTCCTTCATGAGTTCCAGATCCTTCACGTAATAGCCGAAGTGACCAAGACCCAGGACCGGCATGTGCCACCTCCTCCTCGAAAGGCGCCCAGTGCGCGACCTGCCTATTCAAGCCCCATTTGGCCTGAAGCGCAACCCAGCCCAAAACCGGGGACAGACCACGTTTTTTCGCTCTGAAAACGTGGTCTGTCCCCGGTTTTCCGGTTTTCGCCGAAATGTCCTAGAATTTTCCGGGCAGGCATAGAGGCGAACGTTTTTCTGGAGGACGCGATGCCGGTAATCAAGGCCCTTGATCTCGCATACGGGCGGTTGCGCTCGCCCGATCTAGACAGGCAGGAAGAGTTCCTGACCGACTTCGGCATGGTGCGCGCCGAACGCACGAAGAACGCGCTCTACATGCGCGGCACCGATGCGCCGCATCACATCCACGTAACCGAACTGGGCGAGCCGCGCTATGTCGGCATCGCGGTGCATGCGGCTGGCATGGACGATCTGGAAAGAGTCTCGCGCCTGCCCAGCGCATCAAAGATCGAGGACATCGACGAGCCGGGCGGCGGCAGGCGCGTGCGGCTCACCGACCCCGACGGCTACCAGGTCGAGGTGATCCACGGCATGGCGATGCTCGCGCCGATTTCAGTGAAGCGGCCCGCGGTCAACTCGGGCAACGACAAGCTGCGCCGCAAGGGAGAACTCTTTCGCATCGAGCGCGGCCCCTCGCACATCAAGCGCTTCGGCCACTTCGTCATCATGTCGAAGAACTTCGAGGAGACGCTCGCCTGGTACCGCGAGACTCTCGGTTTCCTCTGCTCCGACGAAGTCTATTCCGGCGAGAAGACCAACATCGTGGGCTCGTTCAACCGCCTGGATCGCGGCGAGGACTACGTCGATCACCACGCGTTCTTCTGCATACGCGGTGACCGGAGCGGTCTCAACCACCTCTCCTTTGAGGCCGCCGACATCGACGACATCATGGCCGGCCACGAGCATCTCGCCAACAAGGGCGCATATCGGCACATGTGGGGCATCGGCCGCCATCTCATCGGCAGCCAGTTCTTCGACTATTGGGCCGATCCGTGGGGCCGGGTGCACGAGCACTGGGCGGACAGCGACGTTCTCAACGCGCATACCCCGCCGAACCTGGTTGAGCGCGGGGCGGGCACGGCCGGACCGTGGGGCCAGGCGATCCCTCAAGTCTTCGCCGGCCACGCTTCGCCCTGATAAACAGGGTCAGTGTAACTTTTCTGCAGTGCGCACTTTGCGATAACCCAAAATCCATAACCGAAAATCTTACACTTGTATCTTGAGATTCTGGCTGATCCTTCGCTCGGAGGACAATGGATCGGTGCGGTAGCCTGATTACACTGGGGCCCATAAGCCCGAGGGTCAGCGTAGGCGCCGCGCTGATGGGGATGTTCTTCTTAAACCCGAACAGTTGACGGACGGGAAATCGTATATGCAAGTAAGGGAAACGAAGGACACCCCACCCGGGGCGATATACGTGGGGATCGACGTGGCGAAGGCGACGCTGGAGGTGGAGATAAGTCCAGACGGATCGAGTTGCCAGGTCGCCAACGATGTGGAAGGGCATGACGCGGTATTGACGTTGTTGGCTAACCGCGAGGTGGCGTTGATCGTGCTCGAATCGACCGGCGGTTATGAATTGCCTTGTGCCGCTGCATTGCAAGCAGCGGGATGGCCGGTGGCGATCATCAATCCGAAGCAGAGCCGGGACTTTGCCCGCGCTATGGGTTGGCTGGCGAAGACCGACCGCATTGATGCGCGCGTCCTTTCGCAGCTGGCGCAGGTCCTGGTGACCCATCCCAAGCACGCGCTCAACCTGCGGCCGGTTCCCGGCGAGCAGCAGCAGCGACTGCAGGCCCTGGTGACGCGCCGGCGCCAGCTCATCGCTATGCTCACCGCCGAGCGCAACCGTTTGTCGATGAGTCATGCCAGCGTGCGGCCCGGAATCACCGCACTGATCGAAGCTATCCGGGCGCAGCTCGATGCGCTTGAGAGCGAGCTGCAAACGGTAATTGGTGAGGACCCGACACTGGCTAAAACCCTGGCGTTGCTTTCCAGCGTCAAAGGCGTGGGCACGACCACGGCGGCCGTGCTGATCGCAGACCTTCCGGAGCTCGGGCGCCTGTCGAACCGGCAAATTGCCGCCTTGGTGGGGGTTGCTCCGATAGCGCGGGACTCCGGCGCGATTCGCGGCAAGCGCATGATCTTCGGTGGACGGGCCAGCGTTCGCGCGGCGCTATACATGGCGGGTCTGGTTGCCGCACGCCATAACCCAATGCTAAGAACCTTCTACCAACGCTTGCTCGCCGCTGGCAAAGCCAAGAAGGTGGCTCTTATCGCCGTGTGTCGCAAGCTACTGACCATCCTCAACGCGATCGCCCGATCCGGTCAGCCTTGGAATCCTAGTCATGCCGCTTGACTCACAAGACAGTTGCTGACCCCATTTGCAATTTGCACACATTTGCACAGAGGAATGGATATCACTGGCTGTGATAGATGCCGGCCTGCTTCACCACCTTGCCCCACTTGTCGTACTCGGCTTTGATGAAGGTCGCGAACTGCGGGACCGTGCTTCCTACCGGCTCAGCGCCCGCCGCCGACAGTTTCTGGCGAATGTCGGGCCTGAGCAGAAACTGGGCTGAATCGCGCTGGAATCTTTCGATGATATCCGGCGGCGTTCCGGCGGGTGCGAGCAGCGCGCTCCAGCCGGTGACCTGCACGTTCGGATAGCCGAGCTCGACCATCGTCGGCGTATCGGGCCATGCCGTTGCGCGGCGCGCGCCGCCCGTTGCGAGGAGGCGCAGGCGGCCGGCGTGGATGTGCGGCCCCGCGCCGGCCGATGTCGCCCACGAGAACATCACCTGGCCTGAGATGGTATCGGTCACCGACGGGGTTTCGCCCTTGTACGGCACGTGCGTCAATTTGACGCTCGTCTCTCCGGCGAGCAGCACGTTCGCGAGATGCGTGAGGTTGCCGATGCCGAACGAGCCGTACACGACCTCCCCCGGACGCGACTTGGCGAGCGCAATCAGTTCCTTCACGCTACGCACCGGCAGGTGCGGATTCACCACGAAAACCAGCGTGTTCGTCACGAGTTGCGTGATCGGCGCGAAATCGCGGAAGGTGTCGTACGGCAGCGCCTTGTAGACGTGCGAATTGACCGTGAGCGGAGAGGTGAATCCGCCGAGTATCGTGTAGCCGTCCGGCTTGGCTTTGGCCACGGCCTCGAGCCCGATGATGCCATTTGCGCCCGGACGATTGTCGACCACAATTTGCCCGCCCCACTTCTGCGAGAGGTCCTGTCCCACGAGCCGCACCACCACGTCCAGTCCTCCGCCGGCAGCTTGCGGCACCACTATTCGTATCGGCCTGCTCGGGTATTTCTGCGCGTGAGCCGGCAGGCACGACGCAACGACGGCTACGGTCGCTGCAACCCACGACAATGAGCGGACCATCGGCTCCTCCTTTTTGTCTGATCCTTGGTCGAACGTTGGACCACATGGCAAAGCCTCAGAGTGCCGTGATCGTGCGTGCGTTGTTCAGCATCCTCAGCTTGCGGCGGAGTCTTCGCCGGCCACGCTTCAGCGTAACCGATGTGAGCCAGCTTGCCTCCTTGGCGATCAGCCTGAGGAATTAGATGTTTCATCCGCGGGCGGCTGACGCGGCTCCTCGTGAACGCGCTGCTGTGCTTCAGTTTTCCGCTGCCGCTTTTCCTCCTTCTTCTGTTTCTTCGCGAGATCTCTCTGACGCTTGGCGAATGCATAGTTGGGCTTGGCCATTTGCAATCCTCTTCAGTTGAATTTGAGATGGAAGTGGAACAGAGCGCCTTCTCTCTAGTAGGGCAGATGCGTAGATGATACAGACTTTCGCTCGCCCGGGTCGCAGACCGTCGAGCGGCGTTCGAACCGCTGACGATTTGGGTCGCACGCGGTCGTTTACCGTTGCAAACCGCCGCGCACTGGCGAAGAAAGAGTTGATGTGTAAGCAATATATCGGCAATTATGCGCGCGTGCTACTATCGGTGTTATCCCGCTGCGAAGGAACGAAGACAAATGAATCCCCGCGAATATGAGCGCAAGAAGCAGAAATGGAAGGAGCAGACCTGGCAGTTGGGCAGGATGCTTCATGTCGGCTTGACCGATTCGCACGTCCACGAGGGACTACGGAATGGCGCGGTGGTCGGTCAGGTCGTAATGTTCTGGCATCACCGTCCGAAGGCCCCCACACTGGATTGAATTTTCTGTCAGTTGAGGCCAATCGCCGCTACTACGCGGTCCGGCTGGCGCCCCACCCGGGGTAAACCTGAAACCCTGCGTTTCGGTGGCTTCTAGCAGTGGGAGCACCTCGCACACTCACCGTCAACACTCCCGTTATCCTCTATACTCGTGCGCTTTGTTCTCCGATGCGGGTGCGCTTCGCAGGCGCCTTCAGCGTGAGGGGAACAAAACCAGCCTGGAGGAGTTGCAACGGTGACGAGTGAAGCGAAACCGCGTGTTTACGATGTCCTTGCGAAGACCTTTATCCAGGAGGGCGTGACCACCTGCTTTGCGCTGCTGGGGGATGCGAATATGAACTGGGCGGCGCGATTGGCCCAGCAGGGATGTCGCCTGATCTACGTCCGGCACGAGCACTGTGCGGTCGCGTCCGCGATGGCCTACGCGCGCAAGACCTGGGATGTGGGCGTCGCATCCGTCACCTGCGGGCCCGGCCTCACGCAACTGATCACGGCGCTGCCGGCCGCCGTGCGCGCCCATCTTCCGCTCGTGGTGTTCGCCGGAGAGGCGCCGCTCAAAAGCGGCTGGTACAACCAGGCGATCGACCAGGCGCCGATCATCAAGGCGACGGGCGCGGACTATCACACCCTGCACCTCCCCGAGCGCATGCCGATTGCGATCCGCGACGCCTTCCTGCAGGCGCGCCGCGAACGGCGCCCGGTGGTGGTCGGCATTCCGTTCGATCTGCAGGACCGGCCTTGGGACGGACCGGAGAAATTGCCGGCGCCTTCACACGAGTTGCTGCCGCGCCTCGCGCCGATTCCCCCGCATCCGGATGACGTGGCGAGCGCCGCGAAACTCGTTGTGGCCGCCGAGCGCGTGGTCGTGTTCGCGGGCTTGGGCGCGGTCGAAGCGAAGGCCGGCCCCGCATGCCGCGCGCTCGCCGCAAAAACCGGTGGAGTGCTCGCGACGACGCTCCCCGCGAGAGGACTGTTCCACGAGGACCCGTACAACATCGGCATCGCCGGCAGCTTCACGCCCGAGGTCGGGCTCGAGTACCTCAAGGAGGCCGATCTCGTCATCGCGGTCGGCGGCTCGCTTGCCTACCACGCCGGCGGCGGCGGTCAGCTCTGGCCCAAGGCGAAGACGCTGCACATCGACATCAATCCGGCGGCAGTGAGCCAGGGCCAGGTTGTGGCGCGTTACCACCTGCGCGCCGACGCACGGCTCGGCGTCGAGGCGCTCACGGCGGCATTGCCCGCGCGCGCGACGTCGTGGCGCACCGAGGCGATGGCCGCGCGCATCCGCGATTCGAAGCCCGACAGCCTCGTGTTCGAGGTCGAGCCGGGGCTGCTCGATCCGCGCGACGCGGTCGAAGCCCTCGAAAAAGCGCTGCCCGCCGACTGGGAGCTCGTCAACTCCTCGGGCCACTGCTCGTGGTTCTTCGCGCAGATGCCCTCGCGCCCGAACGAGCGCTTCCTCACGATCCGCGAATTCGGCGCAATCGGCAACGGCATCTCCTTCGCGATGGGCGTGGCGGCCGCGCGCCCGGACCGGACGGTGGTGCTCTTCGATGGCGATGGCAGCCTGATGATGCACGTGCAGGAGCTGGAAACCATCAAGCGCCATGGGTTGAACATCCTGATCATCGTCATGAACGACGGCGCGTACGGCTCCGAGGTGCACAAGTTCCGCGCGGAAGGGATGCCCGAGGACGGGTCGGTGTTCGGCCGCTGCGATTTCGCGGCGATCGCGCGCGGCTTCGGGCTCGGCGGACAGACCTTCACGAGCCTGGATGATCTCCCGAAGCTGCTGAAAGAGTTCGCGAAGAACGGCGGCGCCGCGGTGTGGGACTTCCACGTCTCGGACCGGGTCCTGTCGCCGACAATGCGGCGGGCGCATCCTCCCGGCAAACACAAGACGGCCTAAGCCGAAAAAGTGGGCCAGGCTCAATTTCGCGAAAAGCTTTTTCCCGCGGCAAAGCGCAGTCATCGCGGAGCGAAGCGATGAGGCCACTCGACAGCCTGTGAGAGCTTGTCACGCCACAAGCTTCATCGCCTTGTGCGCCTCTTCCAGGTCGTAGTCGGCTTGCAGCCCCATCCAGAACTGTTCCGAAGTCCCGAAATGCTTCGCCAACCGGATTGCGGTATCCGCAGTAATTCCGCGCTTGCCAAGGACGATTTCGTTGATACGACGCGGCGGCACGCCGATCGCACGCCCAAGGGCGTTCTGGCTGAGATTCATCGGCTTGAGGAACTCCTCGAGCAGCACTTCGCCGGGATGAATGTTACGCAGGCGCTTCATGACAACTCCTCAATGGTAATCAACGATCTCGACATCGCTGGCCTGACCCTTGGAGAAACGAAAACAGATCCGCCACTGATCGTTGATGCGAATGCTGAATTGCCCCGACCGGTCGCCCTTCAGTGCTTCAAGCCGATTTGCCGGAGGTACTCGCAAATCCGCCACCGTGCGCGCGTTGTTCAGCATCCTCAGCTTGCGGCGGGCAACGTCCTGAATCTCGCGTGGCAGCCGACGCGAAAACTCGCCATGCCACACACGCTCGGTCTCACGGTCCTTAAAGCTCGAGATCACGGCACATTGTAACGCGTCGCGTTATATAACGGAAGCCGCTATACCCCTTTGACCAAGCCCCTTTCCAGAATGTAGGGAGGAGGAAGCATGAAAACCCCGTCGCAGCGAACCATTGAAGCAAATCGAACCGCTGGAGTAACCAAATGCATTACCGCTTGGTCGACGCCAAACATATATCGGGGTACGTATTGCATCTCAAGTTCAGCGATGGATTGGAAGGCGATGTCGATCTCAAGGAAGAGATATACGGCCCGATTATCGAGCCGCTGCGGGACCTCGAGACATTCAAGAGCTTCCGGTTGGATCCCGAACTCCGCACGCTAGTCTCGCCCAACGGCGCGGATTTTTCCCCCGAGTTCATGCATGAAAAGGTACGCGTAGCCGCTTAATTTGCGGCATATTGCGGCTCGGAAAGTTTTTCGGCATGGAGGCGCAGTTCTGGATGAACTTCCAGTCCCACTATGACCTAGAAGTTGCCAAGGACGCTATCGCCGGCAAGCTCGATCGCGAGGTCGGGGTTCTCGAGGCTGCCTAAGGCACAAGGGCGTCCACTGCATCATCGGGCATGGCTCGGTGAAGCGTCCGCTGTACGCTCTCATCGGCGCGCAATGCTTTTGGGCCTGTAAGCCGCGTCATCACGTCACCCCACGCGCACGCCCGCCTCTTCAGGGTGCAGGCCTTGTGGTGATCCGCATTACGGACTAGAGTGCTTGAAAAAACCACCCCCGCATACCAGCGAGGGCTTCGAGGAGGACTCATCATGCAGCGTCGATTCCTGCTTTCGGCAGTGTTGTTCGCGGCGTCCGTCGCGACGGTTCCGGCTTTCGCCCAGACGGATCCCTATCCATCGCGCCCGGTGCGCCTGGTCATTCCATTCGCGCCCGGCGGTGCGTCCGATTACATCGCGCGCATCCTCCAGCCGAAGCTCGCGGAAGCGCTGGGGCAGCAGGTCGTCATCGACAACCGGCCGGGTGCGTCCGGCGGGATCGGCGTCGAAACAGCGGCCACTGCCACGCCCGACGGCTACACCTTGCTGCTCGGCAATGTCAGCGCGTTGGGCATCGGGCCGAACCTGTTTACGACGATCCAGAAAAACGCGAGCAATCTCATCCCGATCACGCTCGTCGTAGATGTCCCGGGCGCGCTCGGCATCCACGGCGGCCTGCCGCCGAACAACCTCAAGGAGTTCATCGCCTACGCGCGTGCGAACCAGGGCAAGCTGAGCTACGGCTCGGCCGGCTACGCCAGCGCGCAGCGCATGGCTTTCGAGTTCTTCATGAGCAAGGCCGGCATCAAGATCCTGCACGTGCCGTACAAGGGCGGTGCGGGCGCTTCCACGGTCGCGACGATCAGCGGCGAGGTCGCGGCGACGATGGTTACCACCGCTTCGCTCGTGCCCCATGCCAAGACCGGCAAGATCAAGATCCTGGCGGTGGTGGCCAAGAAGCGCATACCGGCACTGCCCGATACGCCGACGATGATCGAGTCCGGATTCCCCGAGCTGGATCTCGGCTCCTGGCAGGGCATCTACGTGCCCAAGGGCACGCCGAAAGCAATCATCGACAAGCTCTACAAGATCACCGTGAAGGCCGTACAGGATCCGGGGACGGGGCAGCTGTACAGTAAGGTGAGCGCGCAGCAGATCACCAGCGATTCGCCTGCGGAGTTCGCGAAGTTCATGCGCGAGCAAGTGGCCTTCTGGGGCAAGGTCACCAAGGATCTTGGCATCAAGGTCGAGTAAACAGCGCGGATTTTCCCGAGTTCACCAGCACCAAGAGAAATCTACGCGTCGCATCGTGAACGGGTCGTCGAGGAACTGCGAGCAGACCCCGCGCTTGCGGCGGAATACCTGAACGCTGCTGCCGAGGATGGCGATCCTCGCGGGAGACGATTATGAAACCTTCACCGTGGGTGATCGCCCTTGCAGCCGTTGTCAGTACCGTTAACGGGAATGCATTCAGTCAACAGTATCCCGACGAAATCCATTCGCATGGTTGTACCGTATCCCCGGGCGGAGGAACAGAACTGCTTGCACGCACAATTACTCAGGGGCTCAGCGAGAAGGTAAGGCAAAACGTTACTGTGGACGATCGCAGCGGGGCAAACGGCATGATCGGGTCAGACATTGTGGCAAAAAGTGCTGCGGACGGTTACACCGTGCTGACGGCCACGTCCGCCGAGGTGGCGCTCAACGTCGCGGTCTACGAGAAGATGCCATACAACCCCGAGCGCGACTTTGCGCCAGTGACGTTACTCGCCACTTCGCCGCTAGTGTTAGCTGTCCATCCATCTCTTCCGGTAAAGAACGTCAAAGAATTTATAGCGCTCGCTAAAAAGCGGCCAGGCGAGATCAGCTACGCATCAGGCGGCGCAGGGCCCCCCCCATCACGTGGCCGGGGAATGGATGAAGTTGATCACAAAGATCGACATCATTCACGTTCCGTACCGCGGTGGCGGCCCGCTGCTCGTTGATCTTATGGGAGGCCACGTACACACGGCCGTCGTGGCGCTTCCAGTAGTGGCGCAGTATGCGAAGTCTGGTAAGGTGCGGGCACTTGCAGTGACCAGCGCTAAACGCTCGCCTGCACTTCCAGAAGTGCCAACTCTGGACGAGTCTGAAGTCGGAGGGCTCGACGTCAGCCAATGGTGGGGCGTTCTGGTGCCGACCGGCACGCCGAGCAACATCGTCATGAAGCTGCATGCCGATCTGATCGAAATCATCAAGCTTCCAAAGATCAAGGCACGCATGACGACCGAGCTTGGCATGGAACCCGTAGGAAACAGCCCTGCGCAGTTCGCCGAAATCATTCGTACTGATATCGCCAAGTACCGCAACATCGTGAAGGCTGCAAAAATCAAAATCGATTGAGGACCGCCGCGAGTTCCTCAACTTCAAATTTAATTGAGCACGCACTCATGCCGAAGGCAGGATTTTTGGAAGTTTTCGCCGATTATTAAAGGCATAGGCGTGCGCAATCCCGTCGTAGCAAGACGATTAGCCCGGTTAGTTCCCGTCGCGAGCCACACAAGATGGCGGCTCATCGCCGATGTGAGTACTGAGCCATCCATACCGCTTGCCGTTAATAACGGCAAGCGTTAATATACGCCGGTGATCAAGTCCTTCGCAGACAAGGACACTGCTCGGGTTTTTGCGCGGGAGTACGTGCGCCGGCTGCCGCCGGCATTACATTCCGTAGCGTGGCGCAAGCTCGCGCAGTTGCACGCCGCGACGCGGCTTGATTCACTGCGGATTCCGCCCGGCAACCGCCTCGAGGCGCTGAAGCGCGACCGGACAGGTCAGCACAGCATTCGCATCAACGACCAGTGGCGCATCTGCTTCGTCTGGAAGGGTGGCGATGCGTACCAAGTCGAGATCGTGGACTATCACTGAAGGAGCATCATATGGCCAAGCGCAAATTTCCTCCGGTACATCCCGGAGTGGTGCTCGCCGAAGACTTTCTCAAGGAGATGGACCTCAGTCAGTATCGGCTCGCCAAAGGTATCGGCGTGCCGCCGCGACGGATAAACGAGATCGTCCAGGGCAAGCGCGCCATCACGGCGGATACCGCATTGCGGCTCGGAAAGTTTTTCGGCATGGAGGCGCAGTTCTGGATGAACCTTCAGTCCCACTATGACCTTGAAGTGGCCAAGGACGCGATCGCCGGCAAGCTCGACCGCGAGGTCGGGGTTCTGGGGGCTGCCTGACGAAAAAACTACCGCCACGCCTGACGGCTACACCTTGCTGCTCGGCAACGTGAGTTCGATCGGTATCGTCAATGCGCGGCGGGCTTGTCCGCCGCCGGCCGGCCATTCAGGAACGGCTTCAGCGCCGTCCAGATGAAATCGCTCGCCGGCGTCGGGATGCCGTGTTCCTTTCCGAGCTCCCGCACCCGTCCGCCGAGCCACGGCAACTCCAGGCGATTGCCCGCGATGAGATCGACGGCCATGGAGGGCATCACCATCGGCGGCGAGGTCCGCGCGCGCGCGAGCCGCGCCTCGGCCTTGTCCGCGGGGATCGCGATGCCGGCCAGGGGAAAAGGGGTCAGGGTCGCATTTTTTGCCGGTGATTTTTCAACCGGCGAGTTCCAGATATTCTTCGTGCTTCAGAGAAGCCAGACTAGAAGCGATGTCCTGAACTAACCGCGAAGCTTGGGCCAGCTTGTCGTCGGCAATACCAGGATGGCGAGCTTACGGCCCGACCGGGACTGCTGATAGCGCAGGTTCCGGTCTGTGGTAACGAGAACGTCGAATCGGCCTTCCGCTGCTGCAAGAAGCTCGCCGTTGGTCAGCTGAGCCCAGCTCGTACGCAGTTTCTACTTGGTGTTCGGAGAGGCACTGCCTCAGCGGGACTGGCGTACCCTGATCGAACAGGATCCGCATCCCGACCGCGTCTCACGCGGTTTGAACGCTGCGAGCTGCGTGCTCGAGGACGGCATCAATCTGCTCGCGCGTGGGACCCGGGAACCATTGCAGAAACTGGTCGACTGTCGCGCCGCCTTCGAGATTTTCAAACAGCGCGCTTACCGGGACCCGCGTGCCGCGAAAAACCCACGCGCCGCTGAGTTTCTGTGGGTCGCGCTCAACGGCCGAACAGGTATTCCAATCAAGCATTGTCATACTCTACCAGAAAGACAACATGGGGAAATCCTGACATTCGCCTAGAATCGAAGTTCCTGCATCGTTACTATCGCGAAAGCCGTTATCTCGACAATAAGCTGTTGGGCACGACGAGAGGAGAACATGAAAATCGCGCGATTCAGCGTTGACGGCTGGGAGAGCTACGGACGGGTGGAAGGCGACACCGCCTTCTGGGCCTGCGGAACCCCATCGTCGCGGAGTAACCGGACCGGTCCTATTTCAATGCGCGCCAGCCTTGCCCGCCGCTGATCGGCCATTCAGGAACGGCTTCAGCGCCGTCCAGATGAAATCGCTCGCCGGCGTCGCGATGCCGTGTTCCCTTCCCAGCTCCCGCACCCGCCCGCCGAGCCACGGCAGCTCCAGGCGATTACCTGCGACCAGATCGACGGCCATGGAAGGCATCACCATCGGCGGCGAGGTCCGTGCGCGCGCGAGCCGCGCCTCGGCCTTGTCCGCGGGGATCGCGATGCCGGCCGCGCGTCCCGTCGCGACAACCTCGTTGAACACGGCGGTGTAGAGCGCCCAACTGTCATCGTCCGCCTGCACGACGCCCATCGGCGAGCGCAGCAGCGCGCACAGCGAGCTGTTCGCGACCAATCCGATGAATTTGTCCCACAGCAGCGCGCGGCCATCGGTGCCGATCGTCACCGAAATGCCCGCGGCCTCGAAGGTCTCCTTGACCTTGCGCAGCCGGGCGGACTCATGACCGTCCGCCTCGGCCACGGTGATGCCGTACTGGGGATTTCTCTGCCGGATCACGCCGGGCTCCTCCAGGGCGGCGTTCATCGACGCGGATCCATAGACGACGTGCTCCCAGCCGAGCACCTTGGCGAGCGTCGCCGGCGCATCGATGCCGTTCTGCAGGGGAATGACGGCGGTGCCTTTCGCGAGCAGCGGCCGCAGCGTCGGCGCGATTGCCTCCACGGCCCACATCTTCGGGGTCACGACCACGACATCGCACGCTCCGAGGGCGCTCGCATCGAGCTCGGCCCGGATCTCAACGCTGAATCGGCCGCTCGGTGCGATCACGGCCAAGCCGTTCTTCCGGATCGCCGC
>JBQTHU010000052.1:0-15251 GCA_052389535.1 Betaproteobacteria bacterium
CAGGCAGACTTTCGAAGTGTTTTTCATCAGATTCCCAATGGCCGATGGTGTCCCGCTGGTTTAACTCAACCTCATCGAGCGGTTGCCGCCTTCGCAGTACGAGGCGAGCGGGACAGTTCGTCCTGCAGCTCGCGGAGCGAGTCAGCGAGAATGTGCGCCAGCTCGTCCACCTCCGCCGCGCTGATCGAAAGCGGCGGCGCGACCCGCAGCACGCTGCCCCGCGCCGGGGCCACCGCGCCCTTGTTCCAGGTGCGAATGTTGAGGCTGGCGGTGAGCTTGCCGTCCAGCGGCCGATCGCGGCGTTGCGGATCGACCAGCTCGACGGCGAGCATGAGCCCGCGCGAACGCACTTCACCCACGATCGGCAGATCGCCCACCAGTTTTTCGAGCGCCGCGTGCAGGCGCGCCCCCATGAGCTGCGCGTTCTGCACGAGGTTCTCGCGCTCGATGATCGCTAAATTCGCAAGAGCCGCCGCGCACGACACGGGATGGCCACAGTAGGTGCCGGGATGCACATTCTCCTCGGTACTCTTTTCGTCGAAGGCGTCCGCGATTTTCGCGCGGGCGATCGACGCCGACAGCGGCAGGTAGCCGGAGGTGATGCCCTTCGCCACCGACATCAGATCGGGAACGACGTCCTCGTGCTGCACGCCGAACCACTTGCCGGTGCGGCCGAATCCCGTGATTACCTCGTCGGCGATCATAAGAACATCGAGTTCGTCGCAGATGTCGCGCACGCGGGCTAGCCAGCCCAGCGGCGGAATGATGCACCCGCCGGCGCTCAGTACCGGCTCGACGATCACGGCCGCAACGGTATCCGGATCCGCCGCGCGTATCGCCTCGGCGAGCTGGTCGGCGCAGCGGCGCACCAGCGCTTCGTCGCTGCCCTCGCCGCGGTTCCAGAACGGATAGGGAACCTCGACGCGGGTGAAACCGTTCCAGCGATACGGCTCGTACGGCTCGATCTGGTCGGCGCTGCCGCCGAAGCCGAACATCGCGATCGTGGCGCCGTGATAACCGCCCTCGAGCGCGATGATCTTGTACTTCCGCGGCCGTCCGAGCTGCAGCCAGTAATGCCGCGCGATCTGTACCGAGCGTTCGTTCGCCTCGGCGCCGCTCACCGCGTAGAGCGTGTAATCGAGATCGCCGGGCGTGAGCGTGGCGAGCTTCGCCGCAAGCTCGGCCGCCGGAGGATTCGAGAACTGCCGCGTCGTCGGATAGTACGAGAGCTTCGCCGCCTGCGCGCGGATCGCATCCGCAATCTCGGCGCGCCCATGGCCGACGTGCACGACCGCGAGGCCGGCGAACGCATCGATTAGCTTCTTGCCGCTGCGGGTCCAGATGTAAACGCCCTCTCCGCGCTCGATCATCAGCTCCTCATCGGAGAAGACCGGATGATCCTGGGTCTTATGGGTCCATAGATGTCTGATCATGTCAGCGTCGGTCATGGTGGTCTCTCCGTTACTTGGCGCGGTTTCCGGTAGCACAGTCCTGCATCCTTGACGACCTGCCCTCACCGCAATGGCGATTGCAGCTTACTGACCGCTGCGCGACCTGTCCAATGCGGCAGCCATAAGCGGTCTCTTCATCCGTTCCCGTGGCGAAAGTACGCACGCGGCGCTGGTGTACAATTCGTGCGTCATGAAGAACGCCACAACGCTTGCAGCACTAGCGGCAGCCGCGCTCTCGCTCGCCGCGAGTGCCGCCTTCCCGGCGTCTTCCATAAAGAACTATCCCGAAAGGCCGATCCGCGTCATTGCGCCCTTCGGTGCCGGCGGACTGGTCGATGTGCTGTCCCGCGCGGTCGGGGACAAGCTGCGCCCCGCGCTCGGCCAGCCTCTCGTTGTGGACAACCGGCCCGGTGCGGGCGGCAACATCGGCGCCGAGATCGCCGCCAAGGCGGAGCCGGACGGCTACACCATACTCATGACCTCGGCGGGGATCCTGACCATCAATCAGTTTCTCTACGCGAAGATGTCCTTCGATCCGGCTACCGCCTTCACGCCGATCACGGTGGTCGCGGAAATGCACATGCTGATGGTGCTCAATCCGAACTTTCCGGTACGCACGGCGGGCGACTTCCTGGCACGGGCGCGGACGGAGCCCGGAAAGATCGCCTTCGGCTCCCCCGGCTATGGCACGACCGGACATCTCGGAATGGAAATGCTGCAGTTTGCCGCGGGCATCAGGCTCAATCACGTTCCCTACAAGAGCGCGGCGGAAGCAGCACTCGCGGTGATCGGCGGGCAGATTCAGGGCGTGATGGACAATCCGCCTACGGTATTGCCGCACATCCGCGCCGGCCGCCTGCGTGCGATGGCGGTCGCAAGTCCGCGGCGCCTTCCGCAGTTGCCCGACGTGCCGACGTTCGACGAAGCCGGGTTGAAGGGTTTCGAGGCTTCATCGTGGTTCGGGCTCGTGGCACCGGCAAAAACGCCGCAGGCAGTGATCCGGCGGCTGCACGCTGAAACCGCGCGGGCGCTCGCGAGTCCGGACATGCAGCAGCGCTTTGGCGATCTCGGCGCGCGGCTCGTCGGCAACACGCCGGAAGATTTTGCAGAATTCATTCGCTCCGAGCGCGCGAAATGGGAACGCATCGTGCGCGGCGCCAATATCCGGCTGCAATAGCACGCGCCGTCGGGCGATCGCCCCGCACGGACACAGCCGGTAACCGTCTATGCCGGAATTGACTCGCAAGACTCCGCTTCGCAACTCACTTGCGAGCGGATGATTTCGCCTTCGCCGACGCGCCTCGTTTTGTTGTGCCTGCGCCCTGCCGAGCCGGCGGCCAGCCGCCTTTCGGCCGCACGCTATTGTACCAGTCGAGGATCTGCTCGCCGGTCCACACCACGGCTTCGGCGCGGTTGCACACGTGCTCGAGGATGCGGCGCAGATGTTTCGCGCGGTGCGGCACGCCCATGATGTAGGGATGCATGGTGAAGCACATCACGCGCGAGGAGCCGTCCGCGGTGGCATCGTCGAGCAACTGGTCGAACTGGTCGATCGCGCGGTCGGAGTACTCGGCGGCGCGATGGCCCTGGATCAGGAGCATCGCGAGATCGTTCAGTTCCTGCGTGTACGGAATGCTCACCAGCGTGCCGTGCTTGGTCCGCAGATCCACCGGCTGATCGTCGAGCACCCAGTCCGCGACGTACTCGAACCCCGCCTCGGCAAGCCAGTCCACCGTGTCGTGCGTCTCCGCGAGCGCCGGACCGAGCCACCCCTTGGGCGGCTTGCCGGCGTATTGCTTGAGATGCTTGAACACGCGGTGGATCATCTCGCGCTGGTCCGGAACGGCAGGGAGCGCGCGCTGAATCCAGCCGTGACCGAGCAGATCCCAGCCCGATTCGAGACACGCATCCACGATCTGCGGATAGACATCGCACACCGTGCCGTTCAGCACGCACGAGGCCGCGACGCCGAACTCGTCGAAGATTTTCTTGAGCCGCCAGAACGCGACCCGGTTGCCGTACTCGTGCCACGCCCAGTTGGGAATGTCCGGCACGCTCTTCTGGACGCCACCGGGCGGATTGACCACCGTGCGCGGCATCGGCTGCGTGATGTCCCAGTTCTCCACGTTGACGCAAGGCCAGACGACGACCTTGGCCCCGCCCGGCAGTGGCAGCGGCGGCCGTCCGGTGATCGGCACGTAATCGATGCGATCGGTGGGCCATTCGAGCTTCATCTTCTCCTCCGTCAAACCTGCATCAGGCGCCCTCCGCCGCCCCCGGGTTCCACTGACCCTTGCGCATGCGGGTGATGGTGATGCTCTTGAATACGCCCTTCTGCGTGAAGGGATCGCCGTCGGAAAACGCCTTCGCCTCCGCACGGCTGCTCACGTTGACGATAAACAGACTGCCGATCGCTTCGGTGCCGTCGTCGCTCTGGGTCGCGCCCGCGAGCACCAGGATGCGCTTCTGGCTCCCCAGATAGTCGCGGTGCGGCTGCAGCACCGACTCACGGATCTTCGCGGTATTGGGATTGTCGACGCACGAAATGGCCCACAGCATGGTGACTCCCTTCTCTCGAGTTGAGTGACTAAAGTTTCTTGCGCTCGTTGCTGCGCGCGCCTGCCGCCGGCGGCTTCGGTGCCGCGTTGGCGGCTTGCCCGGGCCCGGCCGCGGGCGCCGCTGCGACCGGACGCATGGTGCGCACGAGGATGCTCAGATCCGCGCGCAGGTTGTCGGGCACTGAAAGCCGTGCGATGCGCCGCATTCGAGCATCCCGGCTCGGAAGATCGAACATCCCGGTCAGGTAGAGCAGCAGATCGTGCGTCGTGTAGCGCGCGCCGGTCACGGCACGCTGGAAATCGCGCGGCACGTCCGGATAGGGACTGGTTCGCCCCGGAAACAGCACGCGCATCACGAAGCCGAGACAGCTCATGCAGCGGCTGTCCGGCCCGTCATCCTCGCAGTACGGGGTGTTGCGCTCGGTCCAGGTCCGGATGCGCCCGGGCAGCGCCTTCTGCAAGGGCGCCATCGAAGCGTCGTCGGGAAACGGCCGCAGCCCGTAGAGATGCCAGATCTCGAAGTCCTTGCCGCCGGCCTCGACCACCGCCGCATCGATGAAGCGCGATACGACTGCCCCGACCTCGGGAAATGACCAGGCGATCTGCTGGTCGTGCGTCTCGATGCCGATCTGCACTTCCGTCGAGCCGTCGGGCAGCCGCAGCAGAAAGTAATGCACGTAGCCGGCCTGGCCTTCGGCGGGCCCGGACACGGCGGCAACCGGCGCGGTGGCACGCGATACGGGCCGCGCGCGGCGCGGGGCTTCGCCGGAGGGCTTGTTCGCGAGCACCACTTCGCGCGCGCCGGCGATCGAGCGGATGATGCGCAGGTATTCCGGCGAAGTGCCGTTCACCGTCGCCTTTTGCGCGGAAAGCGTCGCAAGCGCGCCTTCCGCGCAGATCAGGCATGCGATCGCAAGCAGCGCGCCGCCACAATGCCTGACGATCGTCCGGCTCATCCCACGCGCTCCTGCAGCAGCGTGTGTTTTTTCAGCGCGGCTTCGTCGATCGTGATGCCGAGCCCCGGCCCGCGCGGCACCTCGACGTGCCCGTCGCGCAGCACGAAGTCGCTTTCCGGGCAGAGTGGGTCCTTCGCCGTCGCGTTGAGCCCCATGACGAACTCCGCCGCGCCCATCATGCGCGAGGCCGGCGTGCTGGCGTAGTAATGCGCGCCTGCCGCCGCCTCGAGCTGAGACTGCACGGCAAGCCCGCCGCAGTTCAACTGAATGTTTGCAGCCTCGGCCACCGCTGCGATCTTCTTTGCAGGCGTGATGCCGCCGAGCTTGTAGAGCTTGATGCAGAAGGCGTCCACCGCGCGCACCTGTGCGAGCGCATGCGCATCCTGCAACGTGAAAAGCGCCTCGTCCGCCATCACCGGCACGCCGTCGGCTGCGCGGCGGACTTCCGCCATCGCCTCGAGATCGCGGCGCGCGACCGGCTGCTCGATGTAGCCGAGGCCCATCGGCTTGAGTTCGCGAATCGCGGACAGCGCATCGGCGAGCGTCCATCCGGTGTTGGGATCAACGCCGATCATGATGTCGTCGCCCACCGCGCGCCGCACCGCCGCGAAGTTCTTCACGTCCTGCCGCCAGCCGCGGCGATCGGCCATCTTGAGGCACAGCACGCGGATGCCGAGATCGTTCACCGCGCGCTCGGATTCGGCGACCATGGTTGCGCTGTCCTCCGCCATGCTCACCGACCACTCGAGCGGGATGCGCGGCTGGCAGCAGCCGCCGATCAGCGCGTGGACGGGCGCGTCTAGCGCCTTGCCGATCGCGTCGTAGAGCGCGATGTCGAGCACCGCGCGCGCCGCCGGGTTGCCGGCAAGCCGCAAATCGAACATTTCGTTGGCCGCGGTGATGTCGAAAATCGACTTGCCGAGCAGCGCCGGCCCGTAGATTTCCTTGATGGCGGCCACCACGCTCTGCGTCGTATCCGCGACGAAATGCCCGGGGCTGATCGGCCGGATCTGCGCGATGCCGGTGACGCCCTCGGCATGAATCTTGACGAGTACCGGCTTCCCGAGCACGCGCTCCAGCGGCCCCGTGTCGTAGCTGCCGCTGAAAAAAATGCGCTGCACCCGCGTCGTGAGGCTCGTTACGTGGATCTCGATGCGCTCTATCTTCATGCGTGCTGGTCGTCCCTGCTGCAGGGGTATGCAGCTTAATGAATTGCCGCGCGCGTGCCAATCATAGTGTAGTTGACCGCGCAGATGGCCTTTGTTACGGTTTCGGCGGTTGTCCACGTAGTGGAGCGCTTATGACGACGGTCACGCCGGTTGAGCAGCGCACTTTCGAAGTCGTGCCGATGCCCGCCGCACTCGGCGCCGAGGTGCGCGGGCTTGATCTCAGGACGCTCCATGACGCGACGTTCGCGCGCCTGCATGACGCCTGGCTCGAACACATCGTGCTGGTGTTTCGCGGCCAGTCGCTCGGCTCCGAGGACCTGGTCCGCCTGGCGAAATTTTTCGGCACGCCGGTCACATCCTCGAACCTCCATCAGCGCAATCTCGAAGAGCGCATCGCCAACCGCCGCTTCGATCTTCCGCCTGAAGTCACCGTCGTCTCGAATGTGAAGGACGACGGCAAGCCGGTCGGCATCCTCGGCGACGGCGAGATCGTCTGGCACTGCGACTTCTCGTTCAAGGAGCGGCCCACCGCGGCGCGCATGCTGGTCGCGATGGAGTTGCCCCCGCACCACGACCAGGGCCGCACCTATTTCCTCAACTGCTACGCGGCCTATGACGCGCTGCCGCTCGAGATGAAGAAGCGCGTCTCCGGCACGACCGTCAAGCAGGCGAACATCGTGGATACTGCGCTCAAGCTCCGGCCCGGCGCGTCGCTCGACGAGGACATCCGCGCCACGCCCGGCCCGAGCCACCCGGTCATCTCCACGCACCCGGAGACCGGCTGCAACATGATCTTCCTCGGGCGCCGGCATGGCGCCTACGTGAACGGCTGCACGCTGGAGGAATCGGAAGCGCTGCTCGATGAACTCTGGGCGCGCTGCACGCGGCCGCAATTCTGCTACGAGCATCGCTGGCAGAAGGGCGACGTGGTGGTGTGGGACAACCGCGCCACGCTGCACCGGCGGGAAGCGTTCGATTCGGAGAGCCGCCGCGTACTGTACGCCGCACAAGTCGAAGGGCACCGTCCATACGAAGCCGCGGACGCATTGAGCCGCCCGCCGCATCCGCGCGCCAACATGCGCTACGCCTAACGGCCATGCTCGACGATTCCATCAAGCCGAGCGGGATCGTCGGCTATCTCGACCAGTACGTCATCGGCCAGGACGACGCGAAAAAGATCCTGGCGGTGGCGGTCTACGCGCACTACCGCAAGATCGCGAAGGCGCGCGCCGAAGAGGCGGAGCTCGCCAAGAGCAACGTGCTGCTGATCGGCCCCTCCGGCACCGGCAAGACGCTGCTGTGCGAGACGCTGTCGCGTGTCCTCAAGGTGCCGTTCGTGACGGCGGACGCGACCTCGCTCGCGCAGACGCGCTACGTCAACGATGAAATCGAGGCCATCCTGCAGCGGCTGCTCGACAAGGCGGGCGGCGACGTCGAACGCGCGCAGCGCGGCATCGTCTTTATCGACGAGATCGACAAGCTCAAGGCCCGCCCCGGAGAGCCGCGCGCCGTGTCAGGAGAGAGCGTGCAGCACGCGCTGCTCAAGATCATGGAAGGCGCGCCGGTCAAGGTGGGCAATGCGCAGTTCGTGGACACCACCAACATCCTCTTCATCTGCGGCGGCGCCTTCGTCGGCATCGAGGACATCATGGCGAAGAGCCACGGCTACGGCTTCATCGCCACCTCGGACGACGACGACAACCAGAAAATCCTCGAGCGCCTCAACTCGCGCGTCAAGCCGACCGATCTTTTCGAGTTCGGGCTGATACCCGAATTCACCGGGCGGCTGCCGGTCGTCGCGCGCTTCCAGGAATTGAGCCGCGACATGCTGGTGCGGATCATGACCGAGCCGCGCAACTGCATCTATAACCAGTTCCGGGAGATCTTCCGCAACGAAGGCGTGGAGTTGAGCGTGGACCGGCGGGTATTCCAGCAGATTTCCGATCTCGCCATCGAATACAGGACCGGGGCGCGCAGCCTGCGCGGGTTGTTCGAGGAGCTGATCACGCCGATCCTGTTTACCGTGCCCGACGATCCGGGCATCAGGAAAGTCGAGATCGACTCGCTCTTCACCGAGCCGCGCTACCTCCGCGCCTAGGAATCCCGTCATTCCGTTGAAGGGTTTCGTCATTCCGTTGAAGAACGGAATCCAGGCGCTCACTCTGGATCCCGGCCTGCGCCGGGATGGCGATAGTCTCACAGACTGGCGAGCACGCGGCCCCGGCGCGGGTCGGGGCGATGCAGCATGCGTCCGCCCGCGGCGTGCAGCGCCGCCCAGGTCGTCGAGAGGATGTTAAGCAGCACCGGGCGTCCGAATTCCGCTTCCAGCAGCGGCACCGCGTGGATCGCGAACCACAATCCGCCCGGCATGAGCAGCGCCTGCGCATCGGGCGCCGCCTTCAGGACCTCGCGGCCCAGTTCCAGGGCGAGGAGATGATCGTCCGCCGCGCTGGAATGCTTGTTCTGCTCGAGCGAGCGGGCACGGGAACGTGCGGCGATCACCTCGATGCCCGCCTCCGCGAGATAGCGCGTGAGCGCGCTGTTGACCCGCTCGGGCCAGCGCGTCGCGAGCGCGATCCGCGTCGCGCCGAAGTGCTGCAGCGTCGAAATATGCGCTTCGAGATCGGTATCGCACGCGATGCCGGTCCGCTTTTTGCCTTCCGCGAGAATCTCGCGCATCTTTGCACGCCCGAGCGCGGAGGCGACGGGTACGCCGGAGAGCGCGATGCGATCCACTTTTTTCGAGGCGAGCAGCTCGAAGCGCTGCCACAGCGTCGGCAGTTCCTGCTCCACCGCCGCGAGCGTGTAGTCGGTGAGATTGAGCCCCGTCGTGACCAGCATCATCCCCTCCGGCGCGACCCGATAGAACTGATACGCGTCGAGATCGGTGTAGAGATGGGGAATCACGTAACCCAAGTGGTACCACGGACTGATCACGCTCATTGCAAACCTCGCTTGAATTGGGGAACTGCTATCGGGTGCCATGCCGCAGCATGTAAACGCCAGCGCAGACGACCACTGCGGCACCGGCCAGCATCCCGGCATCGGGCACTTCGCGCCACACCAGGAAGCCGATCAGCATCGCCCACAGCAGCCCGGTATAGCGAAACGGCGCCACCACCGCGGCATTCCCGAGCCGGAACGCCTCGATCGCCAGGAAATGCGCCGCGGCGTTGAAGAGCCCGGCGGCGAGAAACCACATCGCGCCGTCGAGGTCCACCGCGTTCCAGCCGAACGGCCAGGTACACAGTCCCGCGAGCATGACGGCCACGCCCGACCAGAGCAGCATCGAAATCGACGAATCGGTGCGCGAGAGGCGCCGGGTCAGCGCGTCGCGCGTGCCGTTGGTGAACGCCGCCAGCACCGGCAGCAGCATCACCCACGCGAACTCGCCGCCCGCGGGGCGCACGATCAGCAGCACGCCGCCGAAGCCGATCACGATCGCGACCCACTGCTGGACGTCCACCCGCTCCCGCAGCATGGGCGCGGACATGAGCGCGACGAACAGCGGGCTCGAAAACAGCATGATGGTCACGAATGACAGCGGCAGCGCGCTGAGACTCGTCACCGTGAACACGGTGCTGCCGATGAAGAGCACGCCGCGCAGCACCTGCCCGCCGTGATTGACCGGGCGCAGCGCGCTCATCCCGGTGACCATCCACGCGTAGGGCAGAACGATCAGGAATGCCGCGGCCTGGCGCAGCGCGATCACCTGCCCGATCGGATAGTGCTCGGTGAGGTGCTTCGAGACGGCGTCGTTGAGCGTGAGCAGGCCGGCCGCGATCGTCATGGCGGCGATCCCGCGCAGGGACGATGCGGGCGTCATGGCAGCGCGTCCACCGGGCTGAAGCACACGAGGCAGACCCTGGCATGCGCCGGAAGGCCGGTATCGCGCGGTGGAAACGGCGCACCGGGCGCGGTATAAGGCAAAACCTGCCCTTCATACGCCGAGCGACCATGCCTGAGCGGCCCGTCAAGCACTTCTCCATGATCCGCGAGTTCCATCTCGCCGATTTCTTCACCCTCGCCAACGCGGCCTGCGGGGTCGCCGCGATCTTCTTCGCGCTGGCCTACGTGGACAACGAGGCGAGACTGTATTTCTATGCGGCGGCGGCGATGGCGCCGGCGGCGTTCTTGTTCGACGTGCTCGACGGCCGCATCGCGCGCTGGCGCCAGCACCAGTCGCCGCTCGGGCGCGAGCTCGACTCGCTGGCGGACGTGGTTTCCTTCGGCGTCGCGCCGGCAGCGCTCGCCTTCGCTGCGGGGATGCGCGGCGGCTGGGACTGGATCGCGCTCATCTATTTCGTGTGCTGCGGCGTGAGCCGGCTTGCCCGCTTCAACGTGACCGCCGAAGAGCTTTCCGAAGGCAGCGGCAAGGTCGCCTACTTCGAAGGCACCCCGATCCCCACCAGCGTGGTGCTGACCGCGGTGCTCGCCTACGCCGCAATTCAGGACCGGCTGGGCGAGAACCTCTACTGGGGCGCGTGGCAACTCGGCCCCTGGGTGCTGCATCCGCTCGCGCTGCTGTTCGTGCTGTCGGGAACGCTGATGATCAGCAAGACACTGCACATTCCCAAGCTCTGAATCCGCGTCTCAAAGCGGGATGCGCAGCAGCTTCGCCGCGGTCTCGCCCAGCATCGCCCTGCGCTCGTCGTCGGTGAATCCCGGCGCATTGAGGATGTGGTCCACCGACTTGTCCTGCCACGGGATGGGGTGATCGGTGCCGATGACGAGCTGGCTCACGCCCACTTCGGCGGCGAGATGGCGCAGCGCTTCGGGCGTGAACACCAGCGTGTCGTAGTACATGGTGCGCAGATACTCCGTCGGCTTTTTCTTGAGCCTGACGCCGGTATCCATGTCGGGCGCGACGCGCAGCGAATTGTCCGAACGCGGCGCATAGGATGGCAGAAATCCCCCGCCGTGCGCGGAGCAGATCTTCAGCCCGGGGAATTTGTCCAGCGTGCCCTCGAAGATCAGATGCGAGAGCGCGAGGGTGGTGTCGAGCGGGTTGCCGATGGTGTTCGCGAGCCAGCCGTTGCCCTTGAAGCGCTTCGCAAGATCGGGCGTGCTCTGCGGATGGATGAAGATGAGGATGCCCAGTTCCTCGCATTTCGCCCAGAACGGGTGAAACTTCGGATCGGCAAAGTCCTCGCCCGCGACGCTGGCGCCGACCGCCACGCCGCGCATGTCGAGCTTTTTGATCGCATACTCGAGCTGCTGCACCGCGAGGTCGGGAAACTGCAGCGCCACCGAAGCGAACCCGACGAAGCGGTCGGGATGCGCGGCGCACAGCTCCGTCAGCTTTTCGTTCTGGGTCTTGATGAGCTTCTCGGCCACATCACGCGCCGCGGTGTACCAGAACGGATTGATGCTGATCGCCTCGACGTCGATGCCCTGCTCGTCCATCTCGCGGATGCGGCGCAGCCCGACCTCCGTGATGCCGGGCCCACGCATTTCGTTGGCGCTCGGCGTTTTGCCCATCATGGCGAGCGTCTCCGGTATCACACAGTGGCAGTGCACGTCGATGGTCTTCACGCGCCGCCCGCCGACCACCACCTGACGCCGCTGGCCGCCCGCGGCGGGCTGGCCCGACGCCGCCTGCGTTACACTGCACCCGGTAAAAATGATTTCGGCATCCTTGACGTATTCACCGCGAGTGGGCATCTTCTTCTCCTGGTGGAATGAGTAGCGGGGCGGAATTCTTCGAGCGCGGCAAATTATCGCACAGGGCCTATCACAGTGGACACACACCTCGAGCATCACCGGCACGGCGAGCGGGTGGAAGACTTCCGCCTCATCACCGGCGCCGGCAAATACGCCTCGGACTGGAACGCGTCAGGCCAGCTCTACGGCTATTTCCTGCGCGCGGACCGTGCGCATGCGCAGATTCTCTCGATCGACACGACGCGCGCGCGCGCGCATCCCGGTGTCCGGCATATCCTGTCCGGCGACGACGCGCTTGAAGCCGGCTACATCCGCGCGCCGCATTCGCTCACGTTCCCCGGGCGCAACGACAGCAAGGCGCGCGCGCCGAACCGCCCCGCGCTCGCGCACGGCAAAGTGCGTTTCGTGGGCGAGGCGATCGCGATGGTGGTCGCGGAGAGCGCGGCGCAGGCGCAGGACGCCGCCGAGCTGATCGAGATCGAGTATCGCGACCTGCCGTGTGTAGTCAATGCGGAAGAGGCGCTCGCGCCCGGCGCGCCGCAGTTGCACGACGATGTGCCGGGGAATCTTGCATTCGACTCCGAGACCGGCGATGCGCAAGCGGTCGAGGCGGCCTTCGCCAAGGCAGCGCATATCGCGCGCCTCAAGGTCGAAGTGAGCCGCGTCGCACCGAGCCCGATGGAGCCGCGCGCGTGCCTCGTGAGCTACGACGCCGCAACCGGCAACTATTCGTTCAAGACCTGCATGCAGGGAACGACCACGCTGCGCAAGCAATTGTCGGCGTGGACCAGCGTGCCGGAAGTGAATCTCAAGTTCGAGGCGCGCGACGTCGGCGGCGGCTTCGGGCAGCGCACGCTCGCCTATCCCGAGTATGGCGCGCTGATGATGGCGGCAAAGGCATCGGGCAAGCCGGTCAAATGGATTTCGACGCGCATGGAGGGCTTTCTCGCCGACAGCCACGGCCGCTCCAACATCATCGAAGGCGCGCTGGCCCTCAACCGCGACGGCAAGTTCACCGCGATGCGGCTCGACTGGGTGAACGACATGGGCGCCTATCTTTCGCCCGGCGCGATGGGCCACATCCGCAACACGACCACCTGCATGACCGGCGTCTATCGCATACCCGCGCTGTATGGGACGTACCGCGTCGCGCTGATCAACTGCACGCCGGTCGCGGCCTATCGCGGCGCCGGGCGCCCCGACATCGCGTATGTCGTGGAGCGGCTCGTCAATCACGCCGCCGCCGAACTTGACATCGACCCCGCGAAGTTGCGCCGCCGCAACTTCATTCCGCCGGATGCATTTCCCTACAAGACGCCCACCGGCTCGGTCTACGAGATCGCGGATCTGCCCGGCATGCTGGACAAGGCGTTGAAGCTCGGCGACTGGCAGGGATTTCCGCAGCGGAGAAAACAATCGGCGGATGCAGGCAAGCTGCGCGGGATCGGCATCTCGTCGGTGATCGAGAATACCGGCGCCGGCAACGCACCCAAGGACGAGATCGAGATTCGGGCGGATGCGCAGGGTGCGATCACGGTCTACACCGTCTCGAAGGCGCAGGGCCATGGCCACGAGACGACGCTCGCCATGATCGTCGCCGATGCGCTCGGCGTGCCGCGCGAGAAGGCGAAAATCGTGCAGTGCGAGTACGACACGCCGCTCGAAGGCAATCACACCGGCGGCTCGCGCACCACGGTGGGCGCGGGCAGCGTGTGCTATCTCGCGGCGCAGAAACTGATCGAGCACGGCAAGACGCTCGCCGCGCTGGAATTGAAACTGGAGCCGTCGCAGGTCACCTACGCGCACGGCGAATTCGGCTCGGCCGAATCGGTTCGGCGGGTAAGCTTCGCGGAACTGGCGAGAGAAAAAACGCTCAGCGTGACAGCGGAAGGCAAGTTCGGCTCGACCTTTCCCAACGGCTGCCACATCGCGGAAGTCGAAATCGACCCCGAAACGGGCGCCACGAAAATCGTTTCCTACTGCGCGGTCGATGACTGCGGCAACGTGATCCACCACGCGATCGTCGAGGGACAACTGCACGGCGGCGTCGCGCAGGGCGCGGGGCAGATCTTCGGCGAGCACCTCGCCTACCAGCGCGAGAACGGGCAGCCGCTCTCGGCAAGCTTCATGGATTACGCCATGCCGCGCGCGGGCCTGTTGCCCGACATCCGCGGGGAAGAGCATCCCACGCCGAGCAAGGTAAGCCCGCTCGGCGTCAAAGGCATGGGCGAATCAGGCTGCACCGCTTCAATGCCGGTGCTCGCCAACGCCGTGATCGATGCGTTGAGAACGCGCGGCGTGAATCAGCTCGACATGCCGTTCACCCCATCGAAGATCTGGCACGCCCTCCGCGGAATGGAGCCGGATTCACGAAAGTCAGTAAAGAGGAACTTGAAGCAGCAAACGCTCGAGCCTACGGCCGGCTTCGCCAACCGACTTGTGCGACTAGGGTTCACTACGATCGCAAACGGGACCGCGTGGTAATCAGGCTCAATACAGGAATCGAGGTCACCTTTCGGCCGCGCGATGCGCAAGGTCTCGAATGCGCACACCCTGATCAGCTCGATACCGTTGAGATTTCACCTACTGGCCTCGGGATTCATTTTCCGAAGCTGGACGCTGATATTTACCTGCCCGCTTTGCTGGAGGGCTTTCTCGGGTCAAAACGCTGGCTCGCCACGGAGTACGGTAAGCGCGGAGGGAGTGTTTCATCAACTGCGAAGGCCACCGCCGCGCGTCGCAATGGCAAACTCGGCGGACGGCCTAAGAAGGCCAAACAGCCGGCTTGACGGAGGGCCACATCTCACGGACTGGGGCCGTAGAGCCCACAGCTCGTCATCCCGGACAATGATCGGGATCCAGAAAAGTAAACCCTCTCTGGATCCCAGCCTACGCTGGGACGACGATACTGTTGTGCCGAGGGCTGCTACGCGGCGCGGCGCAGAGCGCGCAGCTGTTTCGCGATGAACGCCTTCAGCACCTCGTGCGCGCGGTCGGTCTGCGGGCCGGGCTCCTGGATCCACATGTGCTCGCAGTCCTTGAAGATCTCCAGTTCGCACTCGCCGCCTGCCGCGCGATAGGCCTGCGCGAATTTGTCCTGGATCTGCCACGGCACGTTGGAATCGAGCTCTCCCTGCATGATCAGCAGCGGCGGCAGCGTCACTTTCTCGCCGCGCTGCAGAATCAGAGCGGGGTTACCTTCGAAGATCGACTCCCACGGGTCGAAGTACATCTTGCTCTTCTTCACCATCTCGGGACGATTGGTCTTCACCATGTGCTCGTAGCGCGCGTGGCAATCGCTGATCGGCGAGCGCGTGGCTACGTACGCGACGGTGCCATCGAGATTGGGCGCTTCGGCAAGCGGAATCGCCGCATAGCGCGGATCGAACGGCCGCATCCCGATGAGTTCGGCGACGTGGCCGCCGCTCGAGCTGCCGAGCAGGCCGAGGTTGG
>JBQTHU010000053.1:0-59658 GCA_052389535.1 Betaproteobacteria bacterium
AGGGGTGCTGATCCGCACCACCGGCGACACGATCGCGCTGTCGCCGCCGCTCATCATCGACGAAAAGCAGATCGACGAACTCGTGGGCGTCATCGGCGACTGCCTGCGCGAGATAGGCCGCGACTGATCCCGGCGCAGCACGCGCCCACGCCTGCGCCTCAGATGCGCTGCATGTCGCGCACGCCGAGCGAAACCACGCAGTGGTCTATCCACTCTGCGGTCAGTTTTTCGTGCACGGCGTTCTGCGAGAGCCGCGCATTGAGCGCTTTCCAGTCCACCTGGTCGAGCGGCTGATCCTGGTTGAAACAGGAGAACACGTAGCTCGTCTTCCCGGTATCCGGATCGACGTGAGGCTGCAGGCACTGCGCGCAGATTTCCTTCATCATGCACTGCATCGGGGAGTTGATCGAGCCGATCCCGGAATGCCGGGTCTTCAGAAAAGGTTTCAGCAGGCCGTGACGCGCCTGCGCCACCGCCGCCATCATGCGGTCCGAACCGATGGCGATGACGCGGTCGGCATCGGAGAACGCGATCGGCTGCGCGCCGAGCGCGCCACCCGCATACGCGTGCATCCCCTGCACGATGTTGCCGACGAACGTCTTGTCCTGACCACGATCCGGCGTGAACCCCGGTTCCTCGTCGCAGCACCATACCACCACGTCCGCCGCGGCCTCGATCTCCGCGACCTTGTAGCGGTCCATCATGCGCTTGTATCCGGCAAAATAGAGCACCCGGCTGCCTGCCCTGCGCATCGCCTGACCGATCGAGAAGAGCACGGCGTTTCCCAGACCGCCGCCCGCCAGGATCACCGTCTCGCCTGAAGGAATCTCGGTGGGCGTGCCCGTCGGCCCCATCAATACCACCGGGTCACCCGGCTTGAGCAGCAGGCACAGATCGCTGGAGCCGCCCATTTCGAGCACGACGGTCGACACGAGGCCGCGCTCGCGATCCACCCACGCTCCGGTGAGCGCGAGGCCCTCCATCGCCAGCGTGGTGCCTTCGGCGCGTGGCGCGCCGGTCTCGAAGTTCTGAAGACGGTAGAACTGTCCGGGACGGAATTTACGCGCAGCCGCGGGCGCCCGCACCACGACTTCGACGATCATGGGAGTGAGCCGCACCACTTCGTGCACCGTGGCGCGCAAGTCGTCATTCAGCTTGTCAAGAAAGACGCCGTCGTCCACGGCCGCGGCGGGCACCACCTTTTCCAGCACACGACTCACAACGGGATAGCCCTGCTTCGCGCCGCCCATCGCCTTCACGACATTGCCGAAGTAGGACGGGTGCACATCACCGAAATAGCTCATGCAGCGCCCGTCCGCGCGTTTCGCGAGCAGCACGCGCACCGCCTTCGGCTTGGATATCGCCTTTTCTACGGGCACCGGCTCACCCGCCTCGTCCACCGCCTGGAAATATCTGCCGTCGAGATGAAAGTTGCGCGCGTCCTCGCGTGCGAGCACCGTGTTGGGCTGCGTCCCGGCGGCGATCAGTAACGTCCGTGCGGGCAGGTCTGTCCGCCCGGTCTCCTGCCATTTCCCGTCGTCGCCCCGGGCCTGGATCGATACGGAGAGCGCGCACGCATGCCCGGTCTCATCCAGATGCACCGCGAGCGGTGTCAGCCCTTCGGCGAAATGGATGCCTTCTTCGAGCGCTTTCTGCACCTCCTCATGATTCAACGTGTAGGCCGGGCTGTCGATGAGGCGCTTGCGATAAGCGATGGTCACGCCGCCCCACGACTGCAGCAGTTCCCTCACGCGCGCCGGGCGTCGCTCCTGCGCCGCCGCCTTGCGCTCGGCGCGCAGCACACGCGCATGCTCGAGAAATTCGTCCGCGACTACGCGCTCCTCGGGGGTCCATGCCACGCGCGCCGCCGCCTCTCCGTGCTCGCGCGCCAGTCGCTCGTAGCGCCGGAGAAACTTTTCGGCCTGGAGTGGATAGTACGCGAGCGATTCCGTCGCCGTATCGATTGCCGTCAGGCCGCCGCCGACCACGACGATCGGCAGGCGCACCTGCATGTTCGCGACAGAATCGGTTTTCGCCGCGCCGGTAAGCTGGAGCGCCATCAGAAAATCAGACGCCGTGCGCACCCCGCGCGCAAGCCCGTTGGGCATGTCGATAACGGTTGGTCGGCCCGCGCCAATGCACAGCGCGACGTGATCGAATCCCATGGCGTAGGCATCGTCCGCCGTGATCGTTCCGCCAAAGCGCACGCCTCCCGCCATCATGAACAGGGCTCTGCGCTCGAGCAGCAGACGGACGATCTTGAGGAAGTTCTTGTCCCAGCGTACCGTGATGCCGTACTCGGCCACCCCCCCGAACCCTGCCATGACCCGCTCGTCGAGCGGCTCGCGCAATTCCGCGATATCCCGTACCGGCTTGAATGGCACACGCCGGCCGCGCCCGTCGACGCCCGAAAGCGCCGGTGCGAGCGGCTCGATCTTCAGACCGTCTATACCCACGACCGTATGGCCGTCGTTCAGCAGGAAGTGCGCCAGCGTAAACCCGGCCGGCCCCATACCGGCGATCAGCACGCGCTTGCCCGTCGCCGGGGCGGGATATGGCTTGCGCAGATTGAGCGGATTCCACCGCGTAAGCAGGCTGTAAATCTCGAAACCCCAGGGCAGTTCCAGCACGTCCTTCAGCGTGCGGGTTTCCGCTTGCGGGATATCGACCGGCTCCTGCTTCTGGTAGATACACGCCTTCATGCAGTCGTTGCAGATGCGATGTCCGGTAGCAGCCGCGAGCGGATTATCGACGGCGATGATGGCGAGCGCGCCGATCGCCAAGCCTTCCGTTTTTGCCTTGTGAAACTCCGATATCTTTTCCTCCAGCGGGCATCCGGCAAGGATCACGCCGAACGCGCTCTTCTTGAAGGAGTCCGTGCCGCGACCGGTGGCCCCTTTCTCCTGCAGGCCGCGCGAGCACGAGTCCTTGCCCTGTTCGTGGCACCAGATGCAGTAATGCGCCTGGTCGAGCGCGCCGGTGAGATCGGTTCCGGGATCGGTCAGGCCAAAGCCTGCCCTCCGGCGCAGGCGATCTTCCGCGAGCGCGGAGCGCATGAACCCGTTTGTCTGATTGGACACTACAGGCACGAGCCGATGGGGATCGAGCTTGTGCGGCGCCTTGAACAGCACGCCCGCCCGATGCTTGCGCCGCCCGTCCTCAGTATGGGCGGCCCACGCCGCGTAACGCAAAGCAATGTCGAGCTTGTCGGCGTTCGCCCCCTCATCCTTCTGCCACAGAAGCACCTGGCGGGCGAACGCAAGCTCCGTGAGCGGCGCCCCCATCAGCCGCTGGAGCTGGCTGCCGAGCGCCTCGCCATCGAAAGTCTCAGCCTCTTCGTGCTTGTAGCGGTGCATCGCCTTGCGTTGCACGAAAAGCCGCTTGACGGTATAGAGCGGTGACCTCGCGTGGTGCTCCTCCTGCAGCGACTCCAGCTCCTTCTCGATGCCGAACAGCCATGCCAGGAAAGATTCGAGATGCGGCGCCAGCGCGAGGAGCAGCGTGGACTCCTGCAGCGTGGTCAGTGCGTCGGCGCCGTTGCGCGCGGCTACGAGCTGCCGGCAAAGTCCGGCGTCATTTCGCGCCAGTGTGTCCAGGAACAGCCGGTCCAGGCGCTTCAGGCCCTCATGGACGTAAAGATCGGCAAAGGAAAGGCCCGATCGCGGTGTCGGGATAGCGGCAGTGGCCAAAATATCTAGCGCAATGTAAACATTCTATTATACCAACCGGACTGCGCAATTTAGAGCTATGGGCACTATGGTTATAGCGCACGGAGGCCGCCCCATCCGTGGGATAATGCATGCTCCTGTAGGTGCAGCCGGCGCGAATCGAAACGATGCTCATCCCACTTCATCAGCGGTTGAGACGCAGCGTATCAAGGCCTGGCAAGCTGTGATCCAGACCCGCAAGGCCATGATCTGGCTGCTGCTCGCCGCGCTCGCCGCGCTGGTGAGCTACTGGAGCTTTCGCGGTTATCTCGCCGCCGAATTTCTGATCGGCTTTGCCAATTCCCTTTACTGCTGAGCGCTCCGGCTCCGAGTTGAACGCCCGCCGCGGAAGCTATATCGTGCCGCGCTCCGCGGCCAGCACCGTATTCGCTATGAGCATGGCGACCGTCATGGGCCCGACGCCGCCCGGAACCGGCGTAATGTAAGACGCCCGTTCCCGGGCAGCCGCAAAATCCACGTCGCCGGTGAGCTTGCCGTTCGCGAGGCGATTGATGCCCACATCGATCACCACCGCGCCCGGCTTGACCATCCCTCCCGAGACCAGCCCCGGGCTTCCCGCCGCGACCACAAGAATATCGGCACGCCGTGTCCATACGTCGAGGTCGGCGGTGCGGGAATGGCACACTGTCACCGTGGCGCCGCGTGAGACGAGCAGGAGCGCCATGGGCTTGCCCACGATGGTGCTGCGGCCCACGACCACTGCGGTGCGCCCTTCTATCGGGATGCGGACGTGATCGAGCATGGTCATCACGCCGAGCGGTGTGCCGGGCACGAACACGGGGCTGCCTGAGAGCAGCGCGCCCAGATTGCGCCAGCCGAAGCCATCGACATCCTTTTCCGGATCGATCGCCTGCAGAACGCGCCGCGAATCCAGGTTTCGGGGGAGCGGAAGCTGCACGATGATGCCGTGGACCCGCGGATTGCGGCTGAACGCTTCAATCGCCGCGAGAACCTCGCTCTCCGGAGAATCGCCCTCGAACCGGTGCACTTCGGAATGCACGCCGGCCGCTTCGCACGCGCGCACCTTGTTGCGGATGTACACGAGCGATGCCGCGTGCCCGCCCACTTCGATCGCGGCAAGCCCCGGCACGATGCCGTGAGCGCGTAGCGCGCCGATGCGCCGTTCGAGGCCGGCGTAAACAGTGCGCGCGATACTCACGCCATCGAGAATTGTCGTGCTCATGGAATCAACGTCGGAACAGCATGGTCTCGCGCGGCCCTGCCGCTCAGCGCCGGTGCATCACGGTTTGTCAGGAACACGGGGCGTAGCGCTGTACGGCATCGATTCCACGAACTGGAAGAAGATCTCATCGTGTTTTACCATCCCCAGTTCGCTGCGGGCCCGCTCCTCGATCGCCTCCATTCCCTGCTTGAGGTCGCGCACTTCCGCGTCGAGCACACCGTTGCGCGCTTGGAGCCGCTGGTTGGTCGCACGCTGGGCCTGTATCTGCTGGTCCAGTTCCCACACCCGCAACCAGCTGCCCTTTCCGAGCCAGAGGGGATACTGGATGAGGCCTATGATTGCCGCGAGGGCCAGGGTCAGCAGGCGCATGCGGCAGCCCCGCGCTTCTAACGCAGCTGGTAGAACGCGCTGCGCCCCGGATAGCTGGCGGTCTCTCCCAGATCCTCTTCGATCCGCAGCAACTGGTTATACTTCGCCAGCCGGTCGGAGCGGGACAACGAACCGGTCTTGATCTGCATCGCGTTGGTCGCGACCGCTATGTCTGCAATCGTGGTGTCCTCTGTTTCGCCGGAACGATGCGAGATGACCGCGGTATAGCGTGCCCGCTTCGCCAGCTCGATGGCCGCGAATGTTTCGGTGAGCGTCCCGATCTGATTGACCTTGATCAAGACAGAATTCGCAATGCCCTGTTCTATCCCCTGCCTCAGGTAGCGGGTATTGGTGACGAACAGATCGTCACCCACCAGCTGCACCCGCTCACCCAGGCGCTGGGTCAGAAGCTTCCAGCCCTCCCAGTCGTCCTCGGCCATCCCGTCCTCAATGCTGATGATGGGGTACTTTTCCACCCAGGACGCGAGATAGTCGATGAACTCGCCCGCCTTGAGGGACAGGCCTTCCGAGGCCAGCGTATATTCACCGTCCTCGTAGAACTCCGAGCTGGCGCAGTCGAGACCAAGCATCACATCCTCGCCCGGACGATAACCGGCAGCCTCTATCGCTTCGATGATCACCTTGATTGCCGCCTCGTGACGCGGCAGGCGCGGCGCGAATCCTCCTTCGTCGCCGACGGCTGTGGACAGGCCCCGTTCGTGGAGCAGGTTCCTGAGCGCATGAAAGACTTCCGCCCCGCAACGCAGGGCCTCGCGGAACGACGGCACGCCTACCGGGATGATCATGAATTCCTGCATCTCGAGGCTGTTGTCGGCATGCGCCCCGCCGTTGATGACGTTCATCATCGGGACCGGCATGGACATCGCAGCGGCCCCACCCAGGTAGCGGTGGAGCGGCAGGCCCGATTCCTCGGCAGCCGCCTTGGCAACCGCCATGGAGACCGCAAGGATGGCATTCGCGCCCAGGCGCGACTTGTTTTCAGTGCCGTCGAGATCGTTCAGCGTCCTGTCGATAAAGCTCTGCTCGGTGGCATCGACACCGATCACCGCCTCGCAGATCTCGGTGTTGATGTTTTCGACCGCTTTCAGCACCCCCTTGCCCCTATAGCGTTGCGCATCGCCGTCGCGCAGCTCTATCGCCTCGCGGCTGCCGGTGGACGCACCTGAAGGAACCGCCGCGCGGCCCAGTACGCCCGACTCCAGCAGAACATCCGCTTCAACCGTAGGCTGGCCGCGCGAATCCAGGATTTCGCGCGCTATTATGTCTACTATCGCACTCATTCTGATTATTCCAGGCTGTTGTGTCGGTGAAAGACGCTGTTATGTCACCCATTCTTCAGCAAAGCCGCGACGTTTGACCAGTTCGTCGAGCGCCTTGACGGTCTCGAGCAACGCTTTCATGTGTTCCAGGGGCCAGGCGTTCGGCCCATCGGACAAAGCCTTGTCCGGATCGGGATGGGTTTCCATGAACAACCCTGCGATGCCGCTCGCGACAGCCGCCCGCGCGAGCACCGGCACGAATTCGCGCTGTCCGCCACTCGCGTGGCCGCGCCCGCCCGGCAACTGCACCGAATGCGTGGCATCGAATACGACGGGGCAGCCGCTCTCCCGCATGATGGCGAGCGAGCGCATGTCGGAGACGAGATTGTTGTAGCCGAATGACACACCGCGCTCGCAGACCATGACGTTGTCTGTGCCGCTTGCAGCGCGCGCCTTTTCCACCACGTTTTTCATGTCCCCCGGTGCCAGAAACTGCCCCTTCTTGATATTGACCGGTTTTCCGGCTCCGGCCACTGCGGAAATGAAATCCGTTTGCCGGCACAGAAAGGCGGGCGTCTGCAGAACGTCAACGGCCTGCGCTACCGTCGCAATGTCCGCGATCTCGTGCACGTCCGTCAGGACCGGCACCCCGATCTCGCGCCGCACCTCATCGAGGATTTCCAGTCCTTTCTCCATGCCGAGACCGCGAAACGACTCGAGCGAGCTGCGGTTCGCCTTGTCGTAGGACGACTTGTAGATGAACGGTATGTGCAGTTCGGCGCAGACGCTCTTCAACGCTCCCGCCGTGTCCATGGCGAGCTGCCGGGACTCCACAACGCAAGGGCCGGCGATGACGAAAAGCGGCCTGTCCAGCCCGACCTCAAATCCGCAAAGCTTCATTGCGAGCCGGGATCAAGCGATGCTCTTGAGCAGGCCCGCCGCTTCCGGGGTCGCATCCGACTGCGCATTGAGCAGCGCGGCCTGCACGAAAGCCTTGAACAGCGGATGCCCGTCTCGCGGCGTGGAGGTGAACTCGGGATGGAACTGGCAGCCGACGAACCACGGATGCCCCGGCAGCTCCATCATTTCGCAGAGCGCGCCTTGGGTGGATTTCCCGCTGACGCGCAGACCCGCCTGCTCCAACCGCGGAAGGTAATGCGCGTTCACTTCGTAGCGGTGACGGTGACGCTCCACAATCCGCGTGCTTCCGTATACGGCCGAGGCGACCGAGTCGGGTTCCAGCATGCATTCCTGGCCACCCAGCCGCATGGTGCCGCCGAGGTCGGAGGTGGCATCGCGGTGCTCAACCCTGCCGTCCCGATCCTGCCACTCCGTGATGAGCGCGATCACGGGATGTGGCGTGTCGGGTTCGAATTCGGTGCTGTGTGCGCCGCCAAGTCCCGCCACGTGCCGCGCAAATTCAATCACCGCCAATTGCAAGCCGAGGCAGATTCCGAGATAAGGGATGCCGTTTTCACGTGCGTAGCGGATGGCCCGGATCTTGCCCTCCACACCGCGCTTGCCGAAGCCACCAGGCACCAGGATCGCATCCATGCTGCGCAGGCAGGCGACACCGTTCTTCTCGATACTTTCGGAATCGACGTAGTTGATGCGTATCCGGGCGCCGGTGTGGATGCCGGCATGGATCAACGCTTCCGAAAGCGACTTGTACGACTCGGTGAGGTCGACGTACTTGCCGACCAGCGCGATATTCACGTCGCGCTTGGGGTGTTCCAGCGCGTAGACCAGCTTGTCCCAGCTCGACAGGTTGGCGGGCGGAGGCGCAAGCCCGAGCTTGCGGCAGACGATGTCGTCCAGCCGCTGGTTGTGCAGCATCGCCGGAATCTTGTAGATGCTGTCCACGTCCACCGCGGAAATGACCGCCTCGACCGGAACGTTGGTGAAGAGCGCAATCTTGCGCCGCTCGTCATCCGGCAGCGCGCGGTCGGCGCGGCACAGCAGCACGTCGGGCTGGATACCGATCTCGCGCAATTCCTTCACCGAGTGCTGGGTCGGCTTGGTTTTGATTTCCCCGGCCGACGGGATGTACGGAACGAGCGTCAGATGGATGAAACAGGCGTTCTCCCTTCCCAGTTCGATCGCCATCTGCCGGATCGCTTCCAGGAACGGCAGCGACTCAATGTCGCCCACCGTGCCGCCGATTTCGACGATGGCGACCTCGACATCACCGGCGCCGCGGCGGATGAAGAGCTTGATCTCGTCGGTAATATGCGGAATCACCTGCACCGTACCGCCCAGATAGTCGCCCCGGCGCTCCTTCTTGATGACGCTTTCGTAGATCTGGCCGGTCGTGAAATTGTTGCGCTTGCCCATCTTGGCGTGCACGAAACGCTCGTAATGCCCGAGGTCGAGGTCGGTTTCCGCCCCGTCCTCCGTCACAAAAACCTCGCCGTGCTGGAACGGGCTCATGGTGCCGGGATCCACGTTGATGTACGGATCCAGCTTGAGCATGGAGATCTTGATGCCGCGCGATTCCAGTATGGCGGCGAGAGAAGCGGCGGCGATGCCTTTGCCCAGAGAGGAAACCACACCACCTGTGACAAAGACGTATTTGGTCATTGCGACTCGCGCCGTTTGTGCATTCTAGCGCAAATCCCTGCCGCCTCCAACGCATTCGGGCAATGATTTGTGCAGGGATACAAAACACGTTATTTTACCCTGCCTCCCGACCGGCCAGCCCCATGCCCGACAAGCGCACTGCCTTCTTCATCTCGGACCGCACCGGCATCACGGCGGAAATGCTGGGGCACAGCCTGCTTACCCAGTTCGAGAGCGTGCGCTTCGACGAGGTGACCCTGCCCTTCGTGGACTCCGTCGACAAGGCCCGCGACGTGGTGAAGCACATCAACGCCCGCGCCGAACGGGACGCGACCCGCCCGATCGTCATCAGCACGCTGGTGAACAGCGACATCGCCGAGGTGGTGCGGGCGGCGAATGCGCTGTTCCTGGACTGCTTCGAAATTTTCATAGCCCCGCTGGAGCGCGAACTCGGGGTGCCGGCCTCGCATGCGATCGGCCGCAGTCACAGCGTCAACGACTTCGTCAACTACCATCACCGCATTGAATCGGTCAATTACACGCTGTCTCACGACGACGGCATCGCCACGCACGACCTCGCCCAGGCCGACGTGATTCTGGTCGGGGTGTCCCGCTGCGGGAAGACTCCGACCTGCCTCTACCTCGCCATGCAATACGGCGTGCGGGCGGCGAACTACCCGCTCGTGCCGGAGGACTTCAGCGCCAGGCAGCTGCCCGCGCACCTGCAGCCGCTGCGCTCGCGGCTCTACGGCCTCACTATCCGGCCCGAGCGCCTGCAGCAGATCCGCAACGAGCGCCGCCCGGGCAGCAAGTACGCGACCCTGGCGAACTGCGAGTTCGAGGTGCGCGAGGCGGAGGCGCTGATGCACCGCGAGGGCCTGCGGATTCTCGATGTGACCACGAAGTCGGTAGAGGAGCTGGCCACGACCATCCTGCATGAGGCAAAACTGGTCCGCCGCATCTACTGACTACTGACCGCCGCTCGACCGCGCTGCCTTCAGCTGGCGCACCCGCTCGAACAGGCATATTGCGGCTGCCGCCGCGACGTTGAGCGATTCGGTGCCGGCCGCCATGGGCACCGACGCCCGCGCATGAGCCGCCTTTCGCAACGAAACGCTTAGACCTGCCCCTTCGTTACCCAGGGCAAACGCAACCGGGCCTCTGAGATCGATGTCGAATATCCGCGCGGTTGCATCGGTATCGGCCGCTACCACTTTTCCCCGGTATGAGCGGACAAACGCCGCAAGATCGGCATGCTCGCAGATGGCAAGCAAGTGGTGGGCCCCCATTGCACCGCGCATGACACGCGGCGACCAGACATCGGCGCATCCTTTCGAAAGCAGCGCCTGGCGGACGCCCGCCGCCGCTGCCGTGCGAAGAATCGCGCCGAGATTTCCCGGGTCCTGTATGTCTTCGAGCAGCACGCAGAAATCGACATCCGGTGAAACCGGGCGCGATGCAGGTATGGGGACGACGGCAAGGATACCGGAGGGTGTGGTGACCGGCGCGATCTGCCGGAACAGTTCGGGCTCCAGAACGACGGTGTCGACCGAGCGCAGGTTCTCCAGCAGTCGTCGAATTTCCGGCGCCTCAACCGCACTCGCGCTTACTGCCAGCAGGCTGGGGGCGCCAGAACGCGCTGCGTAGGTCTCAACGAGATGCACGCCGTCCAGTATGGCGAGGCTTTCGCGACGACGCTCGCGTGCCGACTCTTTCAGCTTGAGCAGCGATCTGAACACGGGATTCGACCGCGAGCGAACCGTTTTGAAGGCGGTCATGTGCCGATGGCGCACGTGCGGAATCCGGCGAAAACGTCCCGCCGGTCCGGGGTGTAGAAATTGCGCCAGGTATTGCGTAGCAGCGTGGCGCGCGTTGCAAAGCACCCGCCCCGCAGCACCTTGTGGTTGCCAAACCACGGTGCGGAGTACTCCTTGTAGGGATCGGCCACGAAGCCGGGATACGGGCCAAACCAGTCTGCGGTCCACTCCCACACGTTGCCGAGCATTTGCCTGCATCCCCAGGCGCTGTCGCCCTCGGCAAAGGCCGCGACGTCCGCAGTGTGCCCCAGCGAGCCGTACAGATTGGCGCGGTTCCCGATAGCCGAAGCGTCATCACCCCACGGATACCGCCGCTTGGGATCCAGCGACTTCGACCCCGTGGCGGCCGCCATTTCCCATTCCGCCTCCGTCGGCAACCGGCGGCCCGCCCAGCGACAGTAGGCCTCCGCCTCGAACCAGTTGACGTGCATGACGGGCCGATGCAACGGCAAAGGCTCCCATCGGTCGTAGCACCGGACGCGCCAGTCGCGCCCTTCCTTCCGCCAGTAGATCGGACACTCCGCGTGGACCCGAAACCGCCACTCCCACCCTTCCCGGCTCCACAGTTCACGGCGTGCATAACCGCCGTCCGCAACGAAATTCGCGAATTCTGCATGGGTTACCGCAGCACGTGCCATCCGAAACGGTTGGACGCGGACTTCATGCGCCCACTTCTCGTTGTCGAAGACAAAGCCCCGTCCGGGGCGCGCGCCCGACAGCATCATTCCCCCCTCAATTGGAGAGTCGCCCGGAAAAGGCCCTGCGGCTGGCACCTGATCCGTGAAAGGCCCGGCGGCTGACACCTGATCCGTGCTCGCCAGCGGCGGCGCCGGATACCCCAGCGTCTGGCGTGTGCAGGTGAAAGCCTCGCAGTGCATTTCCTCATGGAATGCCGCCAGCTGCACGAAGTAGGCGACGTGAGGGGTGGCACCCTCGCGTGCAATGCGCGACTGCACGGCTTCGTGTACCGCTTGCAGATATCGGAGCGTTGCCTCGATATCCGGAAGCGGCAGATGCCAGCGGGTGTCGTGCGGCACCCTCGATGAATCGTAGAGGGCATCAGCGTCGCGGAGCATCGAAGGCTTGAGCTCGCAGCCTGGCGCGTAGCGCAAGCACCAGTGCTCCTGGAACCAGCCCACATGTCCGATTTCCCAAAGTGGAGGGTTGACGATGGTGAGCTGGGGGCCGAGGAGCCGCTCGCCGTCCACATCCGTCGCCAGGGATAGCGTGCGGTCCCGCGCAACGATGAGCATTTCGCTCAACGCGCCGGCATCCGGTTCCAAATCCGTCATCGTTCCGTGTGCTTTTTGCTATATTTGCCCGAAGTTTAACGTGAGAAGTACAACCAATGAAAATCGCGATCGTTACGCCGGCCCCGCCCCGCAGCCGTCACGGCAACCGCCACACGGCGATACGGTGGGCTGCGTTCGCGCGCAAAGCCGGGCAACGTGTCGTAGTGCAGAGCGCATGGGACGGCGCGCCGGTCGATCTCATGATCGCGTTGCACGCCCGGCGCAGTCACGACTCGATGCGCCGCTACAAAGAGGTCCATTCGATGCGGCCACTCGTCCTGGTGCTAACAGGGACCGATATCTATCGGGACATCCGACGCGATAGCGATGCAAAACGCTCGTTGCGGATTGCGGATCGGCTGGTGGTGTTGCAGGAGCAGGCGCTCGCGCGCGTGCCGCGCGCGCTGCGGCACAAGGTACGCGTGATCTACCAGTCCGCGAAAGCCCCGGTCGCGCGTGAGCCTGCCCGATCCCGTTTCGAAGTAGTCGTGAGCGGCCATCTGCGCCCGGAAAAGGACCCGTTTCGGGCAGCCGCCGCACTCGCCCATCTTCCGCAACAGAGCGCGATCCGCGTGCTGCACATGGGCGCCGCAATGGACGCCGACATGGAGCGTGAAGCACGGCAGTGGACGACGCACGAACCACGCTATCGCTGGCTCGGGGAAGTGTCGCATGCCGAGGCGATGCGCCGGCTCGCGCGCAGCCGGCTGATGGTGATCTCCTCGCGGATGGAAGGCGGCGCCAACGTCGTCGCGGAAGCTTTGATGGCCGGCGTTCCGGTCATCGCATCGCGCATCCCCGGAAACGTGGGCATGCTGGGGCGCAATTACGCCGGGTACTTTCCGGTGGAAAACGAAAAAGCCCTCGCCCGCCTGCTATGGCGCGCCGAGTCCGATCCGGCATTCTATCGCCGGCTGAAAGGACAGTGCAGCCGGCGCCGCGCGCTGTTCGAGCCGGAGCGCGAAGCCCGCAGCCTGCGCCGACTGCTTCGGGAACTGGCTTCAGCCGGCACCGCGCCAAACCGCGACCGGCGGGGCGCCACGCGCCGTTGATCAGTCCGGAAACAGGCTCCCTGTCTGAAACGCGATGGCGACCGGCGCGAAACTGCGGCGATGAATTTCGCAGGCGCCGTACAGGCGCAGCGCCGCCAGATGCGCCTCGGTCGCGTAGCCCTTGTGCGCGTCGAATCCGTATAGCGGATAGCGCTGGTGCAGTTCCACCATCAGCTGGTCGCGCGCTACCTTGGCCAGGATCGACGCCGCCGAAATGGCCGCAACGCTGGCGTCGCCGCCCACAATCGCGCGTGCGGGGCATGGCAGCTCAGGGCAGTGCAGCCCGTCCACCACCACTCGATTCGGCGGCACGCGCAGCGCTTCGACCGCGCGCTTCATCGCAAGCAGGCTCGCCCTCAGAATGTTCAGCGTGTCTATTTCGGCCACGCTCGCGCTCGCGACTGCCCACGCGATCGCCCGCTCCCTGATCTCGAGCGCCAGCGCCTCCCTCTTGACGGCCGACAGGGCCTTCGAGTCGGCCAGGCCGTCGATCCGCGCCTTCTTCGGCAGAATCACCGCCGCCGCATACACCGGGCCGGCCAGCGGACCCCTGCCCGCCTCGTCGACACCGCACGTGCCGCGGCTTGCGCTCATGCCGGCCTGCCATTGAGCATCGGAAGCAACGCCTCCACGACTCTGCGCGACGTATCCTGTCTCAGCTCTGCAAGCAGTCGGCTGAACCGCAAATCGATGCGGCTGCGCACCGCCGTGTCGGACAGCAGGTTGAGCAAGGCCTGCGCCAGATTTTCCGGAGTGGCATCGTCCTGCAGCAGTTCGGGCACCACGAACTCGCCCGAAAGAATGTTCGGCAGGCCGACGTAGCGCTCGCGGAACCGGCGCTTCATGATCCACCATGACAGGCGCGGCATCCGGTATGTGATCACCATGGGTTTTCTCAGCAGCGCGGCTTCGAGGGTCGCCGTGCCGGAACAAACCAGCACCACGTCGGCGGCCGCCATGGCTTCGTGCGCGTGCCCGATCAGGAGCGTGAGATTGAGCTGCGGCGCGCCCGCTCGATAGAGGGCAGATTCGAATCGGGCGCGGGTCTCCATGCTCACCAGGGGCGCCAGGAACACCGCCTCGGGCTCCGCCCAGGCGATTTCCATCGCCGTTGCGACAAACAGCTCTGCCGTGTGCTCGACCTCCGTTATCCGGCTCCCCGGAAGGAGCGCGATGACGCGCGCCGAGTGGGGAATGCGCAGCTGCTCGCGCGCGGACTGCCGACCCGGAAAGTCTCCCAGCATGTCGGCAAGCGGGTGACCTACGTATGCGACCGGTATCTTCGCCGCTTCGTACAACGCAGCCTCGAACGGAAACACCGTCAGCATTTTGTCCACGGCACGTCCGATTTCCTGCAGACGCTCGCTGCGCCACGCCCAGATCTGCGGGCTCACGTATTGAACGGTGCGGATCCCCGCGAGTTTCAGCTTGCGCTCCAGCCCGAGATTGAAGTCGGGTGCGTCGATCCCGATGAAACAGGCGGGGCGATTACGCAGGAAATGCGCGACCAGGCGCCGCCGTATGCCTACGATCTCGAGATAGTGGCGGGCAACCTCGACATAGCCCCGCACCGCCAGTTTCTCCATCGGGAACAGCACGTCCATGCCCAGGGCCCGCATGCGGGGCCCGCCCACGCCTGCGAAACGGACATCGGGCAGGTGCGGCCTGAGCGCCTGGATGAGGTGCGCGCCGAGAAGATCGCCGGACGCCTCCCCCGCCACGACCCCTATGGTTGCCGCCATGTCAGCGGATGATGCCGCGGGTGGACGCCGTGATGAATTCGAGGAACGGCCGGATCTCACTGCACGATTCGCACTCGCACTCGAGCCGCTGCGACGCCTCGCCCAGCGTGAGGCCGGCCCGATACACCGTCCGATACGCCCGCTTCAGGGCGGCGACCGTTGCGGGCTCGAATCCCCGCCGCTTGAGACCCTCGGCATTCATGCCGTAGGGCCGCGCCGGGTTGCCCGCAGCGCGCACGTAAGGCGGGATGTCCTGCAGCACCACCGTTCCGAGCCCGGTGATGGTGTGCGCGCCTATGCTGCAGAACTGATGCACCGACGTGAAGCCGCCGAGGATGGCGTAATCTCCCACGTGCACGTGGCCCGCGAGCTGCGCATTGTTGGCGAACACCGTGTGACTGCCGACCTGGCAGTCGTGCGCGACGTGGGAGTAGGCCATGATCCAGTTGTGATCGCCGATACGCGTGACGCCGACATCCTGCGCGGTGCCGCGATTGAGCGTGCAGAACTCGCGTATCGTGTTGTGGTCGCCGATTTCGAGTCGCGTCGGCTCGCCGCCGTATTTCTTGTCCTGCGGCGCCTCGCCGAGCGAAACGAACTGGTAGACGCGGTTGTGCGCGCCAACACGCGTGTGTCCCGTTATCACGGTATGGGCACCGACCCGGCATCCGGCTCCAAGCTCCACGTCGGCGCCGATGATGGCGTACGGGCCGATCTCCACGTCCGGAGCAAGCCGCGCGCCGGAATCAACGATGGCCGTCGGGTGTATCTTCACTGCGCGGTCCGGCTGTTCGACTATTCCGTTTCCTTCAGCGGGCGCACGGTGCACATGAGCTCAGCCTCGGTGACGACCTTGTCCTCGACGCGCGCCTCGGTCCAGAACTTCCATATTCCCCGCACGTAGCGCTCCAGCGTAACGTCCAGCATGAGCGTATCACCTGCCGTTACCGGCCTCTTGAATCGAGCCTTGTCTATGCCGACGAAGTAATAGACGGACTGGTTGTCGCCCCGTCCGTTCATGGTCTTGAAGGACAGGATCGCGGCCGCCTGCGCCAGCGCTTCGACAATCAGCACGCCCGGCATGACCGGATGGTGCGGGAAATGGCCGCCGAAGAACGGCTCGTTGATCGTGACGTTCTTGATCGCCAGCAGCTTCTTCCCGGGTTCGCACGACAACACGCGATCCACCAGCAGGAACGGGTATCGGTGCGGGAGGAGTTCTAGAACCTGGTGTATGTCCATGCTGTTCAAGATTTGCTCCTTTCCAGCGCCGCGACCTGCTTTTCCAGTGCGCGGAGGCGTTCCGCGAGATCGCCGAGGTGCCGGAGATACGCCGCATTGCGGCGCCACGCCCGGTTGGTGTCAAAAGGATAAAGACCGCTGTAGACACCGGGCTTGTCGATGGACTTGGTGATGGCCGTGTGCCCGGAAATCTCCACGCCGTCGGCGATGGTGAGATGCCCTGCAATACCCGAGCCGCCCCCGATCCGGCAATGGCGGCCGATCTTCGTGCTGCCGGCGATGCCTGTGCATGCCGCAATGGCCGTGTGCGCCCCGATATGCACGTTGTGTGCGATCTGGATCTGGTTGTCGAGCTTGACGCCGTCTTCCACGATGGTGTCGTCTATCGCACCGCGGTCTATGGTGGTGTTGGCTCCGATTTCGACATCGGAGCCGACCACCACCCGCCCGATCTGCGGAATCTTTAGCCATTCGCCTTCCGCCATGGCAATGCCGAAGCCGTCGGCGCCGATCACCGCGCCGGAATGCACGATCACGCGCTCGCCCAGCACGCACTTGTCGTAAATGGTGACCCGTGCGTGCAGCCGCACGCCGGCACCGAGCACCACGCCGGCGCCGATGACGCATCCCGGTCCTACGATGACGCCCGCACCGACGACAGCCCCGCTTCCGATTACGACTTGGGGGCTGATTTCCGCGTCCGGCGCTATTGCGGCTGTCGGATCGATGACGGCGCTGGGATGCATACCCGCTACGGCAGCACGGGGCGGATTGAAGAGTCTGGATACTCTTGCGAAATAGACATAGGGGTCCTCGCATACGATGCGGGGCAGCGCCGTCGCATCGCGCATGGCGGCGCCTACAAGCACGGCCGCAGCGGAGGTGGCGCCGAGCTGCTGCAGATAGCGGGGATTCGCGAGGAACGTCAGTGCGGCCGGTCCCGCGTTTTGAAGCGTCGCGATATGGTCCACCCGGGTTGCCGCATCACCGACGACCTCGCCCCCGAAGCGCCCGGCGATTTCTCGGAGACTGTAGGATGTGTGCTCGCTGCGGTTCATTACGCGTAGGCGGATCGGTTCGTCCCGCTCCCGGGATTCGATGCGCGCCCGCGCATAACGGCATGCGCGCCTGACGCCGCTTACTTTCCCTCGGCGAGCGCCTTCAAAACCTTGTCAGTTATGTCTATGCGCGGATTGCGGTACACCGCTTCCTGCAGGATCAGGTCGTACTTCTCGGATTCCGCAATCTGCTTGATCACGCGATTGGCGCGCTCGAACAGCGCCGCGAGCTCCTGGTTGCGGCGCAGGTTGAGGTCCTCGCGGTACTCGCGCTGCATGCGCTGGAAGTCGAGGCTGATGCGCGCCAGTTCCTGTTCCTTCGCGCGCCGGTCGCTTTCGCTCATGGTCATCGCTTCCTTTTCGAGCTGCGTCTGCATCGTCTTGATCTGCGCCTCGCGCCGCTGCAGTTCCTGTGCCCGCGGCGCAAATTCCTTTTCGAGCTGCTTGCTGGCGCGCTCGGCCGGAGCGGATTCGCGGTTGACGCGCTCGGCGTCGATAAACCCTATCTTGAGTTCGGCCGCCTCGACCGCCGCCGTGCCCGACCACAGTGCCAGGGCAGCAAGTATCGGGAGAAAATGCCTCAATGTCGTCTCCTTGCTTTCTTCCGCCCTCAGAATACGCCGCCGATCGTGAACTGGAACGGCTGCTTGCGATCGCCGGGCTCGGAGGCGAGCGGCAGCGCCACGCTCACTTTCAACGGGCCGAGCGGCGACACCCACAGCACGCCCAGGCCGGTCGAATAGCGGAACGTACCGAGGTTGTAGGTATCGTCCACCATTCCGGCGTCCACAAAGGCGCTCATCCGCACCGACCGGTCCTTTTCCAGCCCCGGGAAGGGGAATAATAACTCAGCGTTCCCGACGAGCCTACGGCTGCCGCCGCGCGGGTCGCCGTTGGTATCCTTCGGCCCGATGGTGAACGTCCTGAACCCGCGCACCGAACTCACTCCGCCGGCAAAGAAGTTGCGAAAGAATGGAAGCGGCTTGCCGCCGTAGCCGTCGCCCAAGCCGGCTTCCCCGTTGAGCATCAGGGTGTAGCTGGTGGTAAGCGGAAAATAACGCTGGTACTGATACCCGGTCTTGTAGTATTTGAGCGTGCCCCCTGGCAATCCCACTTCGCCATGCACCTTGTGCAGTGTCCCGGAAGTCGGGTAGATGAGGCTGTCGCGCCCGTCGCGTGTCCAGCCGACCGTCCCCAGTACGGTCGAGTTTTCGTCGCCAAAGGTGGCCACGTAGTCTCTGTAGAAAAGCGGACTCTCGGGAAATGTCGTGATCTTGGTGCGCTCGTAGCCCACGCCGTAGTTGATGGTATCGATCTCGGAAATCGGCACGCCGAGCCTGACCGTCCCGCCCAGCGTCTTGGTCTGATAGAAACCGAGACCGCTGTTCACCGCATCCACTTCCCGCAGATAGACATCGAATCCCTGGCTGACGCCGTCCACCGTAAAATAGGGATCGGTATAGGAAAGCGCGTAGGTGGTGTTGAGCTTGCTGGTTCCGACCTGGGCCGTCACGTGCTTGCCCGAGCCGAAGATGTTCTGCTGGGACACCGAGCCGGACAGGATGACGCCCTCGCCGCTGCCGAAACCGGCGCCCAGCAAAATCATCCCGGTCGGTTTTTCGGTGACCGACACGTTCACATCGATCTGGTCGGTGGTGCCCGGGACCGCCGGCGTCTCGACGTTCACCTCGGTAAAGTAACCGAGCTTGTCGATGCGCCGCCGCGACAGGTTCAGTTTCTCCGCGGAGAACCAGCCCCCCTCGAACTGCCGCATTTCCCTGCGAATCACTTCATCACGCGTGCGGTTGTTGCCCGCGATGTTGATGCGGCGCACATACACGCGCCGGCCCGGATCGATGAAAAAGGTGAATGCGACCTCGTTCTTCTCCTTGTCGCGCTCGGGTACGGCATTGACGTTGGCGAACGCGTAGCCGTCATTGCCGAGCCGGTCGCTTATCGCTCTGGTCGATTCGGTCAGGGCCGCGCGCGAGAAGGTGTCACCGGGCTTCACCTTGATCAGCTTGAGGACCTCCTCCTCCGGGACCAGCTTCTCCCCGGCCACCTTGATGCCCGATATCGTGTACTTGGGCCCTTCGGTGATGCTGACGGTGATGTAGATATCCTTCTTGTCCGGAGTGATCGAGACCTGTGTGGAATCTATGTTGAATTCCAGATAGCCGCGATCCAGATAGTGCGAGCGCAGCGTCTCGAGATCCGCGGAAAGCTTCTGGCGCGAGTACTGGTCCTGCTTGCTGAACCAGGTGAGCCATCCCGGCGTGCGCAGCACGAAAAGATTGACCAGATCCTTCTCAGGGAAAGCATTGGCGCCGATCACGCTGATCTGGCGGATCTTCGCGATATCGCCTTCCTCGACGTTGAAGTTGATCGCGACCCGGTTGCGCTCCAATGGCGTGACGACGGTATTGATGTTGACGGCATACATGCCGCGGCTCAGGTATTGCCGCTTCAGCTCCTGCTCCGCGCGGTCGAGCAGGCCGCGGTCGAAAATGCGGCCCTCCGCAAGTCCGACCTGACGCAGCCCCTTCAGCACCGCCTCTTTGTCGAACTCGCGCATCCCGGCGAAATCGATCTGCGACACCGACGGCCGCTCCTGCACCACCACCACCAGCACGCCGTTGTCGACTTCGAGCGTGACGTCCCGGAAGAAGCCTGTCGCGAAGAGCGCGCGGATCGCCTGCGACGCCTTCTCGTCGTCCATCGTGTCGCCGACCTTCACGGGCAGGTAGCTGAACACCGTACCGGCTTCGGTGCGCTGAATGCCTTCGACGCGAATGTCTTTGATGATGAAGGGTTCGATCGCTCTGGCGGGAACTGCGCAAAGCGCAAGCAGCAAAACGACGAGTCTCGCTAAAACCATCAATCAGCCGCTTATGAGCCGGTTTATATCGTTATAAAGCGCAAAAGCCATCAGAGTGAACAACAGCGCCACGCCGACGTGCTGCCCGATTTCGATGGCCCGCTCCGACACCGGACTGCCTTTTATGATTTCAACCGTATAATACATCAAATGACCGCCATCCAATAACGGGATCGGCAGCAGATTCAGCACGCCCAGGCTGATGCTGATCAGCGCGAGAAACAGCAGGTACGCCACCCATCCGCTCTGCGCAGTCTGGCCCGCGTAGTCCGCGATCGTGATCGGCCCGCTCAAATTCTTGAGCGACACTTCGCCGACGATCATCTTGCCCAGCATCTTCAACGTGAACGTCGAAGTGTCCCACGTCCTGTGCAGAGCGCGCGCGAGACTTTCGAGCGGCCCGAAGCGCACTTCCGTGGTCAGGCCTTGCATCATCTGCGGATCGATGCGCGGCGCGGCCCCGATCTTGCCCACTTCCCGGCCTCCCTCCATGACAGCGGCCGGCGTAAGCCCGATCTCGGGCAGCAGCCTTCCGTCGCGCTCGATCTCCACCCTGAGCGGCTTCCCGGGCCGGGAACGCACCAGCTCGACCACCTGCTCCCAGCGCGTGATGTCCTTGCCGTCGATCGCGACGAACTCGTCTCCCGGCCGCAGGCCCGAGCGCTCCGCCGCGCCCCCGCTCACCACGTCTCCGATCACGGGCTTGATCGGGGGACGATAGTAGCTGAAGCCTACCGCCCGCAGAAAATCACTGTCGAGCTGCTCTCCGCTCAGGCCCGCCAGATTCAACTCACGCCAGGCGATGGCCCCGCCTGGCGCGCGCACTTCGATCCGCACCCTGTTCTTCTGCACCGCCTGCTGCAGCAGCAACCAGCGCGCGTCCTGCCAGGTCGCGACCGGCTCATCGGCGATTTTTACGATGGTCTCGCCGCTCTGGAACCCCGCTGCCGCCGCGGCAGTATCAGCCGCGACCGGGCCGATTACCGGTTTGAGCCCCGGCAATCCGTGCAGGAAGAGCACCCAGTAGAACAGAATGGCAAGGAGAAAATTTGCCACCGGCCCGGCAACCACTATGGCGAAGCGCCGGTAGACCGACTGCCGGTTGAATGCGCGAGGCAGGTCCTCCGGCGCCACGCGACCTTCCCGCTCATCGACCATCTTGACGTACCCGCCGAGCGGAAACGCCGCAATGACCCATTCGGTACGGTCGCGCCCCAGTGTCCTGCGCCACAGCGGCGCACCGAATCCCACCGAGAAGCGCAGTACCTTGACGTTGCAAAGGCGCGCGATCAGGTAGTGGCCGAACTCGTGGACTACGATCAACGAACCGAGCGCGACGATGAACGCAGCCAGTGTGACGAGGAGATTCATAAAGACGAGCGCGAAAGAATGCTAGTGCTGCGCCACCGCTGCGCGGGTGTCCTCGATACGCGCGCCGACGTCGCGCAGCCATCCGATGGCGAGCGCGCGCGCCTCCCGGTCTGCATGCAGCACGTCCTCCAGCGAGCTGACGGGGCGCACCGAAATTCGCCCCAGCACCGCTTCGATCAGCGCTGGAATCTGCGTGAATCCGATGGCGCGCGCCAGAAAATGCTCCACCGCTATCTCGTTTGCGGCATTGAGCGCCGTGGGTGCGCTGCCACCGGTCGCAAGCGCGGCGTAGGCGAGCCGCAGGCAGGGAAAACGCTCCACATCCGGCGCCTCGAAATTCAGCGCGCCGACGCGAGCGAGGTCCAGAAAGTCGACTCCGGCCGAGATGCGCTCCGGATAACCGAGCGCAAACGCGATAGGCGTGCGCATGTCGGGATTACCAAGCTGGGCGATCACTGAACCGTCGATATACTCCACCAGAGAATGAATCACGCTTTGAGGATGGATCAGCACTTCGATGCGCGCGGCATCGACGTGAAACAACCAGTGGGCTTCGATGACTTCCAGACCCTTGTTCATCATGGTCGCGGAATCCACGGAGATTTTGCGTCCCATCACCCAATTGGGATGCGCGCAGGCCTCCTCCGGCGTGACTCGTTCCAGACGCTGGCGGCCTGCCGTGCGGAATGGGCCGCCGGACGCGGTGAGTAGCAGGCGCCGCACTCCCGAAGCCTCCGGCCGGCCGGAATAGCTCACCGGCAATGCCTGGAAGATGGCGTTGTGCTCGCTGTCGATCGGCAGCAGCGTGGCGCCGCTCGTTTCGACTGCCCGGGTCAGTATCGGTCCCGCCGTGACCAGCGACTCCTTGTTCGCCAGCAATACTTTCTTCCCTGCCTGTGCCGCCGCGAATGTCGGTCTCAACCCGGCGATGCCGACGATCGCAGCCATGACCGTGTCCACCTGCGGCAGGCTTACCACCCGCTCCAGCGCCTCCGCGCCGTGGAGCACGACGCAATTGGAACCGATCTGCGTGAGCCGCCGCTCGAGCCCCGCCGCAGCCGGCGCATCCAGCACGACGACATATTCCGGGCTGAACATGCGGCACTGTTCGTACAGCAGATCGACCTGATTGCGGGCGGTGAGCGCTACGACCCGAAACGCGCTCGGATGACGGGAAACGACATCCAGCGTGCTGACGCCCACGCTGCCGGTGGATCCAAGTACGGCGAGATTCCGTGTAGTCGCCATCATGCGAGGACGTCCGGTATCCCCAGGTAATGCAGCCACAACGCTGCCACGGGAAGGCTCGCTGTCAAGCCGTCGATGCGATCCAGTATGCCGCCATGACCGGGCAGCATGGTGCCGCTGTCCTTTATGCCCGCCTGACGTTTCATCCACGACTCGAACAGATCACCTTCCACACTCAATGCGGTCACGGCGGCAAACATCAACACTCCGGCCACCGCGCCCTGCAGCGACATTCCCGCCCCGAATATAAACCATAGCAACCCATAATACACGGCCACTGCCGCCGCGGCCCCGAGTACCCCTTCCCGGGTTTTGCCGGGGCTGATGCCGGGCGCCAGCGCACGTCTGCCCATCCGACGGCCGATCAGATACGCCGCCGTGTCGGCAATCCAGACGACCCCCAGAACAAGGAGGAGTTGCGCGGGTGCCGCCTGCATTCGAGCGAGCGCAAGCCAGGTGGGCACAAGTACGATGCATCCGACGATTCCCAGCACAAGCGGATTTCGCGGGCGCCACCGCTTGCCGAGCCAGATGGGCGCCACAGCGACCCAGAATAGTGTCGCTATCCAGAAGAAAAGCAAGTCGAGCTCGGGCTCGCCACGCCTCTCTCGCAGCAGCAGAGCCACCGCGATAACAAATACTATCGCCATGAATACCCAGCGCACCCCGCCCCGGTATCCCGCGAGCTTCGCCCATTCCAGTGCGGCGATGCAAAGCACGGCGACGAGCGCAGTGCTCCAGTAACCGTTGGGGAGCAGCACGAGCGCGCCGCAGAACAGGGCGAGCAGGACGATGCCGGTTACGAAGCGCGCGGCGAACATTCTGCGGCACCAGGTGCGCCGTGCGGGACGGCGCGCTTAGCCTGCAAGCTGGCGTGGCGGCACGACGGCTTGAAGCTCCGGCAGCTGCTCGCTGGTGCGTCCGAACCGGCGCTCGCGTTGCTGATACCAGGAGATGGCGGTTTCGAGCGCGGCTGCGTCGAAGTCGGGCCAGAGCAGATCCGTGAAATACAGCTCCGTGTAGGCGAGTTGCCACAACAGAAAATTACTGACTCGCTGCTCGCCCCCGGTACGGATAAAAAGATCCGGTTCCGGAGCGTGACCCAGGGCGAAGTAGGGCGCCAGGTCGGCCTCCGCGAAACCATCTGCCAGCTCGGGGCGCTCCGCGAGCATTCGCTGCACCGCCTGCATGATGTCCCAGCGCCCACCGTAATTCGCCGCGACGGTGAGCGTCAGGCGGTCGTTGCCTGCGGTAAGGTCCTCCGCCGCCCGCACCAGCCGCACGAGCTCGGGTTCGAAGCGCGACAGGTCACCGATTACTTTGAAGCGGATGCCGTTCTCATGCAGCTTGCTCACTTCCTGCTCGAGCGCAAGCACGAAGAGCCGCATCAGGAATGAAACTTCCTCCGCCGGGCGCCGCCAGTTTTCGCTGCTGAACGCGAACAGCGTCAGGTACTCGACGCCGCGATCGCCGCAGGCAGCGACGGCCCCGCGCACCGCTTCCACGCCCCGCTTGTGCCCAGCCATGCGCGGCAAAAACCGCCGTTTCGCCCAGCGGCCATTACCGTCCATGATGATCGCGATGTGGCGCGGCACCTCGTGCCGCCCGGGTACCTGCTCGGTTGTGCTCTGAAACATGCCCACGCTCAGACCGCCATCAAATCGGCTTCCTTCGCCTGCAGGATCTTGTCGATCTCGCCGATGTGCCGGTCGGTAATTTTCTGGATGTCGTCTTGCGCGCGCCGTTCCTCGTCCTCCGCGACTTTTTTCTGCTTGAGCAGGTCCTTCAGATGGTGAATCGCATCGCGACGGACGTTACGGACCGCCACGCGGGCGTTCTCCCCCTCGCTGCGCACCACCTTGATCAATTCCCTGCGGCGTTCTTCGGTAAGCGGCGGCATCGGCACGCGCACCGTGTCGCCCTGCGAGGCCGGATTGAGGCCCAGATCCGAATCGCGTATGGCCTTCTCCACCACGGCTATCAGCTTCTTGTCCCACGGTACCACGCCGATCGTGCGCGCATCGATCAGGTTGACGTTGGCCACCTGCGGTATCGGCGTCGGCGTCCCGTAGTAGTCCACCACGATATGGTCCAGCAGTCCGGCATGGGCACGGCCGGTGCGCACCTTGGCCAGGTCCGTCTTCAGGGCCTCCAGCGTTTTCCTCATCTTCTGTTCCGTGGACTTCTTGACGTCGGAAATCATGATCCACCTCCGTTCTATGCGTGAACCATCGTACCCTCGTCCTCGCCGACCACGACGCGCTTGAGCGCCTTCGGCTTGAAGATGCTGAAAACGTTCACCGGCAGCTTCTGGTCGCGGCACAGTGTAAGCGCCGTAGCATCCATCACTTTCAGGTTCTTTATTATGGCCTCATCGAACGTGAGGCGCTTGTAGCGCATGGCCTCGGGATTGCTCTTGGGATCGTCGGTATAGACGCCGTCCACCTTGGTCGCCTTCATCACCAGGTTCACGTTCATTTCCATCCCGCGCAGCGCGGCGGCGGTGTCGGTGGTGAAAAAGGGGTTGCCGGTGCCGGCGGCGAAGATGACGATCTTGCCTTCCTCCAGATAGCGCATCGCCTTGCCCCGTATGTAAGGCTCGACGACCTGCTCGATGTTGAGCGCAGACTGGACTCGGCTCACCAGGTTGACGCGCCGCATCGCGTCCTGCAGCGCGAGGGCGTTCATCACCGTGGCAAGCATGCCCATGTAGTCGGCCGTCGCCCGGTCCATGTGCGCTGCCCCCGGCGCGACGCCCCGAAAGATGTTGCCCCCGCCGATGACGACCGCCACCTCGACGCCGAGATGCGCGACTTCCGCGATTTCATCGACGATGCGCTCTATGGTCGTCCGGTTGATGCCATAGGTGTCCTCGCCCATCAAAGCCTCCCCGCTCAGCTTGAGGAGGATGCGTTTGTAGGCTGGCGTCTCGGGCATGGGAATAGGGTCGGGGAGATCAGGATAATGAAGTTTCTCTGCCCTTGTTGCGGGCATCTCCTACCTGCGCCATCACTTCCGCCGCAAAATCATCCTTGCGGCGTTCCAGCCCTTCTCCGACCACGTAGAGAGCGAAGGCGGCGACGGAGGCGCCCCTGGCCTTAAGCAGTTGCTCCACCGTCTGCTTGTCGTTCTTGACGAAGGGCTGGCCGAGGAGCGTCACTTCCTTCAGGAACTTCTGCACCGCCCCCTCGACCATTTTCTCCACGATGGGGGCGGGCTTCCCGGATGCCGCAGCTTTGGCCGCGGCAATGTCCCGTTCTTTCTGGACGAGCGCCGCCGGTACCTCGCGCCCGCTCAGCGCCACCGGCTTGCTGGCCGCGATATGCATGGCAAGATCCTTGCCGAGCGTGTCGTCCCCTCCGACCACATCCACCACAACACCGATCTTCGAGCCGCCGTGGATGTAGGTGTAGAGCTTTCCGTGCGCGGCAAGGCGCGCGAAACGGCGTATCGTGACGTTTTCCCCGATCTTGCCAACCAGGGCCCTGCGTACTTCCTCGAGCGGCGTGCCGTTCCAGTCAGCCCCGACGAGCGTCCCGACGTCCGCGGGGTTATTCTTCGCGGCCTGCTCGGCCACGGCGCCTGCGAAAGCGATGAATTCGCCGTTCTTCGCCACGAAATCGGTCTCGCAGTTCACTTCCACTATGGCGCCCAGCTTGCCGTCGCCCGTTACGTGCGCCGAAACCATCCCTTCCGCGGTAATGCGCGAGGCTGCCTTGCTCGCTTTGTTACCGAGCTTGATCCGGAGGATCTCCTCCGCCTTCGAGAGATCGCCGCCCGCCTCCGCCAGCGCGCGCTTGCATTCCATCATCGGCGCATCGGTCTTTTCGCGCAGATCCCTTACCATCGTCGCGGTAATTTCCGCCATTCGCTGCTCCGGTGCTTAAAAAAAGGGGGCTCGCGCCCCTGCTGAGGCCGGGCGGACGCTATGCCTCGGCATCTTCGCCTTCTTCGACCTCTACGAACTCGTCGCCGCCGCCGCCGGTGATCTCCTTGACGCTGTCGCTGCGCCCCTCAAGGATCGCGTCGGCCGCCCCGCGTGCATAGAGCCGTATCGCGCGGCTCGAGTCATCATTCCCGGGAATCACGTAATCGATGTTTTCCGGCGAATGATTGGTATCCACCACGCCGATGACCGGGATGCCGAGCTTGTTGGCCTCGGACACGGCACCCTTCTGATATCCGACATCGACGACGAACATCGCATCGGGCAATCCGTTCATGTCCTTGATGCCCCCCAGGCTGCGCTCCAGCTTTGCGATTTCCCGCTGATAGTGCAGCGCCTCTTTCTTGGACAGCTTGTCGGTGGACCCGTCCTGAACCATGGCCTCCATGTCTTTCAGGCGCTTGATGGATTGCTTCACCGTCTTGTAATTGGTGAGCATCCCACCCAACCAGCGGTAGTCCACGTAAGGGGATCCGCAGCGCTGGGCTTCCTCGCGGATGATGTCCCGGGCCTGGCGCTTGGTGCCGACGAACAGTATGGTTCCCTTGTTCGAAGCGAGCTGGCGCACGAACCTGAGCGCGTCCTGGTACATCGCCAGCGTCTTTTCGAGATTGATGATGTGGATCTTGTTGCGGTGCCCGAAAATATACGAGGCCATCCGCGGATTCCAGTAGCGGGTTTGATGTCCGAAGTGGACGCCCGCCTCCAGCATTTCACGCATCGTAACCGACATGTTCACTCCTTTAAGGGTTGAGCCTCCATCCGCGCACAAGACCTGCCGGTCACGATGGCAGGCACCCTGTCTCGAGCAGTGCGGATGTGTGTTTTGAAGCCGCCCCGGCGGGCGAGCTAACCGTTTATTTTACCACAGCAAACCGCGAACGACAGCGCGAACGGTCTGCGGATGCAACCCCCGCCGCTCTGGAATACAATCCGCTTTCCCGAAAAAGCAAGCACTTGGAATCTTTCCCCTCGGTGAAGTTCCGTACCGGTCATGGCCGTACACATCAAGTCCGCTGATGAGGTAGCCCGCATGCGGGTCGCCGGGCGGCTTGCGGCCGAGGTGCTGGACTTTATTGCGCCCCACGTGCGACCCGGCGTCACGACAGGTGAACTCGATAAGCTTTGCCATGACTACATGGTGCAGCAGCAGAACACCACGCCCGCCCCGCTGAATTACGCGCCGCCCGGTTACCAGCCGTACCCACGTTCCATCTGCACGTCGGTCAACCACGTGGTATGCCACGGCGTGCCGGGCGACAAGAGGCTGAAAGCGGGTGACATCATCAACATCGATATCACGGTCATCAAGAACGGCTACCATGGCGACACCAGCCGCATGTTCTATGTGGGCCAGCCTTCGATCCAGGCGAAGCGGCTGTGCGACGTGACATACGAATGCATGTGGCGCGGCATCGAATCGGTGCGGCCGGGTGTGGCGCTGGGCGATATCGGCCACGCGATCCAGACCCACGCCGAGCATAACGGATACAGCGTCGTGCGTGAGTTCTGCGGGCACGGCATCGGGGCCCGTTTTCACGAGGAACCCCAGATCCTGCACTACGGACGACCGGGGACGGGCCTCCGGCTCGAGCCCGGCATGACCTTCACCGTCGAGCCCATGATCAACGCCGGCAAACCGGACATCCGCCAGCTGGCCGACGGCTGGACGATCGTCACCAAGGATCACAGCCTGTCGGCACAGTGGGAGCATACGGTACTCGTGACGGACTCCGGCTACGAAGTGCTTACGCTTTCGGCCGGAACGCCGCCCAAGCCCGAATCCGGCAGCGTGCGCGACTGACGAAGGTATACATGAGCGCTGTCACCGCGAGCTCTCTGCCGCGCCTGGCGCCCGTCGCCGCCGACTGGAAGCGTGCGCTCCAGTCCGAGCGCGAGGCATTGCGCGCGGAATTCGCCAAGCGTCCGGCAGCCAGCCGGCTCCTCTCCCGGCACAGCCGCGTCATCGATCGCGTGCTGCGCGCAGTCTGGAAGGTGCAGGGTCTCCCTCATTCGTGGGCGCTGCTCGCGGTGGGGGGCTACGGCAGGGGCCAGCTCTTTCCGTGCTCTGACATCGATCTCCTGGTCCTGCTTCCGGAGCCGGCGAACGCGTCGGTGCAACGGACGCTCGAGACCTTCATCGGCACGTTATGGGACATCGGACTCGACGTCGGCCACAGCGTGCGAACGGTGTCGGAGTGCGCGGTACTCGCCGCACAGGACCTCACCGTACAGACGAGTCTTATGGAAGCTCGTCTGCTGCGCGGGGATCGGTCGTTATTGCGGCGCCTCGCGAACCGCCTCGATCGCGCTCTGGAACCGGCGGATTTTCTGCAGGCGAAGCAGCTCGAGCAGCAGCAGCGCCACGCGCGCTACCAGGAGTCGAACCTGGAACCCAACATCAAGGAAAGTGCGGGTGGCCTGCGCGACCTGCAGAACATTCTGTGGATCTCGCGCGCCGCAGGCATCGGCAAGACATGGGGTGAGCTTGCGCGCCGCGGCGTCATTACGCCGGAAGAGGCCCGCGAAATCCAGCGCCATGAAGGATTCCTGCAAATGCTGCGCGTGCGGCTGCACTATCTCGCCGGACGGCGCGAGGACCGGCTGCTCTTCGATCATCAGTCGGCGCTTGCCCGGCAGTTCGGCCTGCACGACAGGCCCCATCGCCTCGCCAGCGAGCAGTTCATGCAACGCTACTACCGGGCGGCAAAGTCGGTATCCGAGCTGAACGCGATCCTGCTGCAGAACCTCCGGGCCCGCATAGCGCCCTCTCCTGACCAGGAATATCACCCGCTCAACGCACGTTTTGGCATGCGGGATGAAGTGCTGGAGGCGCGCGACGAGCATCTGTTCGAACGCGAGCCAACCGCCATACTGGAGACGTTCCTGCTGCTGCAGGAACACCACGAACTGAAGGGCATCGGTGTGAAGACACTGCGCGCCCTGTGGCGCGCCCGACACCGTATCGATCCGGCGTTTCGGCGGGATCCCACGAACCGCCGGTCCGTTATCGAAATTTTCAAGAGCTCGACGTATGTCGAGCGCGCGCTGCGACGCATGAACCAGTGCGGAATCCTGGGACGCTACCTGCCCGCTTTCGGGCGTATCGTCGGCCAGATGCAGCACGACCTCTACCATGTATACACGGTCGACGAGCATATCCTGAGAGTCATCCGCAACCTGCGGCGCTTTTCGATACCGGAACTCGCGCACGAATTCCCGCTCTGCAGCCGCCTGATGAGCAACTTCGCACGCCATGAGGTCTTGTATCTCGCCGCCCTGTTCCACGACATCGCCAAGGGCCGCGGCGGAGACCATTCGCTGCTCGGAAAGTCAGACGCGCAGCGGTTTTGTGCGGCCCACGGGCTGTCGCGCGAGGACATAGATCTCGTGGTCTGGCTGGTCGAGCATCACCTGGTCATGTCGACCACGGCCCAGAAACAGGACCTGAGCGATCCTGAAGTGATACGCGCCTTCACTGAAAGAGTACGGAATCAACGGCGCCTCGCCGCGCTCTACCTGCTCACCGTCGCCGATATCCGCGGCACGAGCCCCAAGGTCTGGAACGCCTGGAAAGGGAAACTGCTGGAAGACCTGTTCCACGCCACCAACCGCCATCTTGCAGGAGATGCCGTCAGTCTGGACAGCAGCCTGCAGGCAAGGCAGGAGGAGGCGCTCGCCAAATTGCGCCTCTACGCAGTGCCTTCGAACGCTCACGAGGCGCTCTGGTCGAAGCTCGACATGTCGTACTTCCTGAGGCACGCGCCGCAGGAGGTAGCCTGGCATACGCGCCTGCTCTGTTACCGGGTGAACGCCACCAGGCCCGTGGTGAAGGCGCGCCTCTCGCCGGCGGGCGAGGGCCTGCAGGTCATGGTTTACGCGCCCGACCAGAAGCTGCTCTTCACCCGCATCTGCAGCTTCTTCGAGAGCATCAGCTACGACATCTTCGAGGCAAAGATCTACACCACCCGGCACGGCTATGCGCTGGACAGCTTCCAGGTGCACGATGCGACCAACCGCGCGCCGCAGTATCGCGATCTCATCAGCTACATCGAATACGAGCTTGCGGACCGGCTGCTTCAGAAGGCGCCGTTGCCGCCGCCCGGCAAGCCGCGGCTCAGCCGGCAGTTGCGGCACTTCCCGATCTCGCCGGAGGTCAATATCCAGCGCGACGACAAGGGCGTCTACCGCGTGCTGTCGGTCATCGCGGGAGACCGTCCGGGGCTGCTTTCCCGCATCGCGCGCGTGCTGAACGCCTACGACGTCAACCTGCACACTGCGATGATCAACACGCTCGGCTCGCGCGCCGAAGATACCTTCCTCATCACCGGCGAGGCGCTGAACGACCCGAAGACCGTGGTGCGCTTCGAAAGCGAGCTGCTCGAGCAGCTGCGGACGTAGCGCTCAGTCTTCCTCGATCTGCTCCCCCGGAAACAACTCCTCCGTGTAACCGAAGTTGCGCAGGTCGCGGATACGCATCGGATAGAGTATCCCGGCAAGATGATCGCACTCGTGCTGCACCACCCGCGCGTGAAAGCCGCTCACCGTGCGATCGACAGGCGTACCCTGCGCGTCTACGCCGCGATAACGCAGCCGCCGGTAGCGCGGAACCAGTCCCCGCATGCCCGGGACCGAGAGGCAACCCTCCCAGCCCTCCTCCATTTCGTCGTCCAGCGGGGTGAGCTGCGGATTTAACAGCACCGTCCTGGGCACGGGCTCGGCGTCGGGATAGCGCGGATTGTGTTCCACGCCGAAGATAACGACCTGCAGTCCGACGCCGATCTGCGACGCCGCCAGCCCCGCCCCGTTGAGCGCAGCCATCGTGTCTTCCAAGTCGGCGACGAGCGCGTGGAGCTCGGGCGTACCGAATCCGCTCACCGGTCGCGCAACCTCGAGCAGCCGCGGATCGCCCATGCGCAGCACCGGCCTAATTGCCATAGCGCGCCGCCAAGCGATCGATTATCCTGATCACGCGTTCCATTCCGGTGCGAAGGACGGTCTCAAGCTCCGAGAGCCGGATGCCTGCCGCACTCTCACCGCGCCCGGCGGCGTGGTTCACGACCAAGGCGATCGCGGCGTAACACAAATCCTTTTCCCGGGCGAGCGCTGCTTCCGGCATCGCGGTCATGCCGACGATGTGCGCGCCGTCGCGCTCGAGCCGGTCGATCTCGGCCGCCGTCTCCAGCCTCGGCCCCTGCGTCGCCGCGTAAGTTGCTCCGTCCGCCACGCACTCGCCGACATCCGCCGCCGCATCGAGCAGGCGCCGGCGCAGCGCTTCGCAATACGGATGCGTGAAGTCGATGTGCCGCGCGCCCTCTTCGCCGCCCTCATGAAAAGTGCTCTCGCGGCCGTGGGTGTAGTCGATGATCTGGCCCGGCACGACGAGCGTGCCGGGCCCGAAATCCTCGCGTATCCCGCCCACCGTGGCGACTGAAATGACGTCGCGAACGTTGCGCGCATGCAGCGCCCACACATTGGCCCGATAGTTGACCCGGTGCGGCGGGATCGTGTGTCGCTCACCGTGGCGCGCGAGAAAGACCACTTCGCGTCCCGACAACGTGCCAAACGTGAGGTCCGCGGAAGGTGGACCATAAGGTGTTGCGACCGCCTCCCGCCGTTGAGCGGCGAGCGCGGCAAGCTGCGTCAGGCCGCTGCCGCCGATGATCGCGAGCATGAGGTATCGGGAAGTAACTCAGGCATCCGGTTTGTCGGCATCCATGAGCGCATACACTGCCGGAAGATTGCGCCACGCACCTTGCACGTCCATGCCGAAACCGAACACATAGCGATTGGGAAGTCTCACGCCGACGAAATCCGCCTCGATCGGTTTGGCCGCGCCGATGTTCTTGTCCGCGAATACCGCGCTGTAGAATTCGGTAGCGCCTGCCGCGAGCAGTTTGTCGCGGATCGCAGCCAGCGTGTGACCCTCGTCGAGTATATCATCGAGCACGAGCACCACCCGCCCCGCGACCGCGGTTCCAGGGCTCACCTTCCAGTCGATCGTGCCGCCGCGGGTCGTGTCGCGGTAGCGCGTCACGTCGAGATAGTCGAACTCCAGCGGAAAGCGAAGCAGCGGAAGCAAGTGCCCCGCAAAGACCACGGAACCGCGCATCACCCCGAGCACGAGCGGATGGCGATCCTCCAGCTTGCCGCTCACCTCGCGCGCCACGCGCTCCACTGCTGCCCTGGCGTCTTCGGCTGACACGACCAGATCAGCCGCGTTCAATACCGCCCGGGCTTGGTCAGCAGTGAATTTCAATGAGTGCTTATATCTACGCGTTGCTTTCCAGCTGCCCCGGTCAACTTCCCAGCCGGGACACGACCGTCTTCATATACTTGCGCAGTTCCGGCGCGACCTCGGGATGCTTCAGCGCGAAGGCGATATTGGCCTTGAGGTAGCCCGTTTTGCTGCCGCAATCGTAGCGCGTTCCCGAAAACTCGCAGGCGAGTACATCCTCCTCCTTCAGCAAGGCGGCGATCCCGTCCGTGAGCTGAATCTCACCCCCGGCGCCGGGCTTGACGCGTCGCAAATGGTCGAAAATACGGGGAGTGAGGATGTAGCGCCCGACCACGCCGAGCGTGGAAGGCGCCTCGCTGGGTGCCGGCTTTTCAACGATGCCGGCAATACGATGGTCCAACCCTTCATGTTTCTCGAGCTGGACGATCCCGTACTGACGCGTCTCGCTGCGCGCTACATTCTGTACCGCGATTATGGAATTGCCGTGCTCGGCAAAAACATCCGCCATCTGCCGCAGTACCGGCGGGTCGGCATCGATCAGGTCGTCCGCCAGCACCACTGCGAATGGCGCATCACCGACCACCGATGCCGCGCAAAGTATGGCGTGCCCCAGGCCCAGCGCCTGCGGCTGGCGCAGGTAGACGCATGAAACCCGGCGCGGGATGATGTTCCGCACCATCTGGAGCAGCGTTTTGTTCCCGCGCTGCTCGAGCTCGGCTTCCAGCTCGAACGCCTTGTCGAAATGGTCCTCGATGGGGCGCTTGTTTCGTCCCGTGACGAAGATCATTTCGGTCATTCCTGCCGCCACGGCTTCTTCCACGGCGTACTGGATCAAGGGCTTGTCCACGACCGGCATCATCTCCTTGGGACTCGCCTTGGTCGCCGGCAGAAAACGCGTCCCCATGCCGGCTACGGGGAAGACTGCTTTGTTCACTTTTGCCATGTCGGCCCGCCTGTATGGTCGGCATTCGCTAGTGCTTCGGTATGCTAACCGCCTAATAGTTCAACCAGTCCATTCTCGTCGAGGATGGCGATGCCCAGCGAAACGGCTTTGTCATACTTGCCTCCCGGATCGGCGCCCACCACGACGTAATCCGTTTTTCTGGACACGCTGCCGCTCACCCGCCCACCGAGTTCTGCGATCCGCCGCGCCACTTCCTCGCGCGTCAGCGTTGGCAGCGTGCCGGTCAGAACGAACGTCTTGCCCGCCATCCTCGCCGATTCGCGCGCACGGGCGGCTCGCTCGAAAGCCACTCCTGATGCCTGCAGTTGCGCGATCACGTCGCGGTTGTGCGGTTCGGAGAAGAACTGCACGATGCTCTGCGCCACCACAGGCCCGATGGAGGGCACGTGCTGCAGTCGTTCAGCATCCGCCTCCCGCAGCGCTTCGATGCTGCCGAAGTGCTGCGCGAGATCGCGGGCCGTCGTTTCTCCGACGTTCCGGATGCCAAGAGCGTATACGAACCTGGCGAGCGTGGTGTGCTCGCTTCTTTCGATCGCGGCGATTACGTTGGCCGCGGATTTTTCCGCCATCCGCTCCAGCCCGCAAAGTGTTTGCATGTCGAGATCATAGAGATCGGCGGGTGTCTTGACGATATTACCGTCGACCAGCTGATCGACCAGTTTCTCGCCCAGACCTTCAATATCCATGGCCCTGCGCGACGCAAAGTGCAGCAGCGCCTGCTTGCGCTGCGCCGGGCAGTACAGGCCAGCCGTGCAGCGCGCGACCGCTTCACCTTCCAGCCTTTCGACCGCCGAACCGCACACCGGGCAGTGCGCCGGCATCGTGAACGGACGCGCGTGCCCGGGACGCCTCTCCACGTGGACTCTGACCACTTCAGGAATGACATCGCCTGCACGCCTCACGACCACGGCATCACCGACGCGGACGTCCTTGCGGCGGATCTCATCCTCGTTGTGCAGGGTCGCGTTGGTGACGGTGACGCCGCCGACGAAGACGGACTTCAGTCTCGCGACGGGCGTAAGAGCGCCGGTACGGCCGACCTGGACCTCGATGCCCTCCACGACAGTGTCCGCTTCCTCGGCCGCGAACTTGTGCGCGACCGCGTAACGCGGCGCGCGCGCGACATATCCCAGTTCCTCCTGCGCTGCGAGGTCATCGACCTTGTACACCACCCCGTCGATGTCGTATGCGAGACGCGGTCTTTTCGCGGCAATCGCCTCGTAGTACCGAAGCAGGCCATCGAGGCCGCGCACCACCGCGCGCTCCTGCGCTACCGAAAAATGCGCCTCTGCAAGATAGTTCAGCATTTCACTTTGCCGCCGCAGGCGCGGCACGCCTTCTCCTCCGCCCAACCCGTACGCGATGAAGTAAAGACGGCGCGCCGCGGTAACGCGTGCATCGAGCTGCCGCAGCGAACCGGCCGCCGCGTTGCGCGGGTTCACGAACTGCTTTTCATTGCGCTCGCGCTGCGCGCGGTTCAGCTCTTCGAAGTCCGACTTGCGCATCAAAATCTCGCCGCGTACCTCCATACGCGCCGGCGCATGGCGCAAAGCCAGCCGCAACGGGATGGCTCTCACCGTGCGCAGATTCGCCGTCACGTCTTCCCCCGTGTAGCCATCGCCCCGGGTTGCTCCCAGCCTGAGAATCCCGCGCTCGTACGTGAGGCTCACGGCGAGCCCGTCGAACTTGGGCTCGGCACTGTACTCCACGACTTCCGCGCCGAGGCCTTCACGCACCCGGCGGTCGAACGCGGCGACTTCTTCCGGATCGAAGGCGTTGTTGAGCGACAGCATCGGCGTGCTGTGCCGCGCTGGCGCAAACGCGGGTAACGGTTTCGCGCCCACCCGCTGCGTCGGGGAGTCAGGCGTTATCAGTCCCGGATGCTGCGCCTCCAGATTCTGCAGTTCTCGAAACAGCGGGTCGTACTGGGAATCCGGTATGAGCGGCCGGTCGAGCACGTAATAGTGGTAGTTGTGCCGCTCAATCTCCTCGCGCAACCGCCTGATTCTATCCGCAGCTCCCGCCGCAGCGGTCATGAAAAAAGACGCAGCGCGCGCGGCCCGCCTGCGGTTACACCGAAGCCGTCCATCCGCGAGCATATCTCGCCGAGCTGCTGGCGGATGCGCTCGATTCCCGCTTCGTTCAGCGTTACGCGGTTGTCATCCACCAGCCGGCCGCCCAGGGCGCGGGCCAGCGTGCGTCCCACATCCAGCATGCGGTCCAGCGCTTGCGGACCGCGCGCAACGCGCGGCACATCGAGCAGCAGCGTGATGCCGGTGGTGGACAGCCGGTTGATCTGTTCGGGTATGAAAGGCGCGGGCTCGTGATTGTCAATGGTGAAGAGCGTCTGGCGCCGTTCGTCGCGGTAGTGGAACAACCCGTCCGGCTCGAGCTTGAAGCCGGTCGCTTCGGCCAGGGAGCGAATGCGCTGGCCCGAAAACGCCTGCCCATCCTGCGCGACGACATTCACGCCGATCGCAACATCCACGTCCGAGCAAAATTCATCGAGTTCGCGTGCCCGCTTCAGCGCCACGTTCGTGTCCGGGCACGCGGCGACGCCGGAGATCCGGGCCGCGCAGTTCCTTGCGGCATCGCATAGCATGGCAAGTTGCGCGGCGTTCACCGGGCCCTTGCGGTCCGCGAGCTGCAGCGCGACCGCCAGTTTCTGGTAATGCTCGCCGCCAGCTCGGGCCGGCTCCTCCCATTTGCCGTGCGGGCGCAGGCCGGCCACCCGGCAGGGCTTTCCGCAGGCCGCAGCCCGTGTCACCAGATCATCAACGACCGCCTCCGACATGGGCACGGCGCTTTCCAGCACGGCGACGTATTCGATCTCCGGATCGAACGGTGGAAGCGTTTCCGTTTCCGTTGCCGCGCCTGCCGCTCGTGGTGCGGCCTCGGGTGCGACATCCTGCGAGGCAGCCAGGGCATCGCCCCACGACACCTGCGGCTCCACACGCGCGGCGGCGTCCGGCGCTTTATCGAGCAATACGTCCCGGTGCTCGGACTCGAAAGCCTGTCCGAGCTTGCGCCGGAATTTCCGCTCCTGGACCCAGTTGAACAGATAAACGCCGCCCACGACCACCGCGCCGATGATCAGGAGGCTTATCTGCAGATCGCTCATGGAATGGGCCCGTATCAGGCAACCGCTTCTTCGGTGAGCTTCATCGCCTCTTCGATATCGACCGCCACCACGCGCGACACGCCGGGTTCCTGCATCGTGATACCGAGCAGCTGATGGGCGATCTCCATCGTGATCTTGTTGTGGCTGATGAACAGGAACTGCGAATGTCCGGACATTTTCTTGACCAGGTCGCAGAACCGTTCGGTGTTGTGATCGTCGAGCGGCGCATCGACTTCGTCCAGCAGGCAGAAAGGCGCCGGATTCAACTGGAAAATGGAGAATACCAGCGCGAGCGCGGTCAACGCCTTCTCCCCGCCCGACAAAAGATGGATCGTGCTGTTCTTCTTGCCTGGCGGCTGCGCGATGACCTGCACGCCGCTGTCCAGAATCTCCTCGCCGGTCAGGACCAGCCGCGCCACGCCGCCGCCGAAGAGCGCAGGGAACATTTCCCCGAAATGAGCGTTCACCTGATCGAAAGTCTGCTGCAGCCGTTCGCGACTCTCCCGGTCGATGCGCCGTATGGCGTCTTCCAGCGTCGCCATGGCCTCGGTGAGGTCCCGGGACTGTGCGTCCAGGTAATTCTTGCGCTCCTGCGCCGCCTGCAGCTCTTCGAGTGCAGCCAGGTTTACCGCGCCCAGCGCCTGAATTTCGCCGCTGAGCCGGGTGATCTCACCCTGGAGCGCGCCCGAGCGCGTGCCTTTCTCGAGCAATCCTTTGAGAACGGCCTCGTCGGCCCCGGCCTCCGTAAGCTGTCGGACGAACTGCTCCTCGGTAAGCCGCGCCTCCTGCTCTTTCAGGCGTACTTCGCCGATCCGGGTGCGCAAAGGCTCCAGCTTCTGCTCGCACGCGAGCCGCTGCTGCTCCACCTCCTTAAGCTGCGACTCCATACCCTCGAGCGCGTCCCGCGCCCGCGCCAGCGCCTGTGCGCGTTGCTCGCGCCCCATGAGCCCCAGCTGCAGCTGCGCCTGCCACGGCGCCTCGTCGCAGTTCGCAAGCTCTTGCTGAAGCGCTGATAACGTGCCACTGAGGCTCGTAATATTCTGAGATAAAAGATTAAGTGATCCTTCTATCTCGTTGATTTTTGACTCAGAGCTTCGAAGTTTGAATGAGACCTCCTGCTGCTCGTGCTGCGCCTGCTGCAGGGTCGTGCGCTGCAGGCTGAGCACCGTATCCGCGCGCCGATACAGATCCGTTGCGAGTTCCAGCTGTGCCTGTATGGCCGAGGCTTCACCGGTCAGCCGCTCGATATGCCCGGCCGCCTCTGCCTTTCCGGCGCGCTCGTCCCCAGCGTGCTGCTCGATCTCCGCCAGCTCGTCGCCGATCTGCTCGCCGCGCTGGGTCAGGCTCTGGGACTGCTCGGACAGCTTCACGGCGTCCATCTGCACCGCGTGGGATTTTTCCTGCGTGGCATCGATTTCCTGGCGGAGTGCGCCGAGCTGCGCCTTGCGAGTCTCGATTTCACGTTCCGCGTCGGCTACTGCCGTCCCGAGCCCTGAGCGAACATTGCGCTCACGCACCAGTGCCGCTTGCAGCTGTTCGATCTCCCTTTGGCGCGAAAGCACGCCGTGCAATTCCGAATCGGGTGCATGAAAGCTCACGCTGTGGCGCGTGAAGACATGTCCTTCGCGGGATACGAGTAGCGCACCGGGAGCAAGATCCTCGCGCTGGTGCATCCCGGCGCTGGTTTCCGGGACCACGAAAACTTCGTACAGCCACTCGGCGAGCACCGCCCGCAGCCGATCGTCGCGGCAGGTCACGTAGCGCAAGAGCGGCTCACAACCCGCGGGGCGCTCGTGCGCCTGCGTCGCCGCCGGCGTCCCTGCCCCGATCACCGTCATTTTGCCCGGCGGCGCATCGCCCAGCCAATCGGCGGATCGTGCGATGTCATCGAGCGTAATGCCGTTCAGCCGCTCTCTCAGCACCGCCTCGAGTGCATCCTCCCAGCCGGGCTCGATCTCGATGCCCTGCCACAGGCGCGGCGCACGATTGAGCTCGCGCGCTTCGAGCCATCCCGCCATCTCCGCCCCCCGGGCGAGCCGGTCCTGCAACTGCTGCAGCGCCTGGATACGCGCCTCGGTGGCGGTGATGTTTTGCGCGGCGGTATCGAGCGCGTCGTTTCGTTCCTGGAGAACCACGTCCGACTGCGACAACAGCTGTTCCTTTTCGGCCAGCTCCTCGCGGCGCGCCTGTAAAGCACGCTCCAGTTCCTGCAACGTGCGCTCCAGTTCTTCGAGCGCCGCCGAATCGGGCACTTCCAATGCCGCCTGCTCTTCGCGCAGCTTTTCCTCCCGCTGCGTGAGCTGATCGATGAGACGCTCGGCGTGCTCGAGCTTGGTCTGCTCGACCTTCAGTGCCTGTTCCACGGCCGCAAGGCTGCGCTGCAGCTCATCGCGCCGGTTGTGTGTCGCGCGATAGGTTTCCTCGGCGACCGGCAACTTCTCGGTCTCCTGCGTTACCCGTGCCGCGCATGCCGCGAGCTGTTGCTCGGCCTGCGCTTTCTCGCGGCGCCATTGATCGAGGCTCTCCTGTGCCGCCGACTGCTGCGATCGGCTCTGCTCAAGCTGGACGCCCAGCGTAGCGAGCTGATGCTCGATGCGTGAGCGGCTGTCCCGCACGTGAGCGATCTGCTGTTCGAGGCGCGCGACTTCGGCATTGACTTCATAGAGCGCGCCTTGCGCCGCGTGCATCTCGTCGCCCGCGCGATAGTGCTGCGCACGCAGCTCTTCCAGCCGCCTTTCCGCCTCGCGCAGCCTGGCGGTCTCGGATTCGAGTTCGATACCGAGCCGCTCCACTTCGCGCGCATGGCGGTTGCGGGTGGCCGCCGCCTCCTGCTTGCGGGTGAACCACAACAGGCTCTGGGTTTTTTGCAGATCGGCATTGAGCGCGTGATACTGCCGCGCGACTTCGGCCTGCGCCTGCAGGTGCTCGATCTGCTTGTCGAGTTCCTGCCTGATGTCATCCACGCGCAGCAGGTTTTCGCGGGTGTCCTTGAGGCGCAGTTCCGTTTCGCGACGGCGCTCGCGATACTTCGACACGCCCGCGGCCTCCTCCAGGAATATCCGCAGATCTTCGGGTTTTGCCTCGATGACCCGCGAGATCATCCCCTGTTCGATGATTGCGTACGCCCGGCTGCCGAGCCCCGTTCCGAGGAAGATGTCGGCGATATCGCGCCGGCGCACGTGCACATTGTTGATGTAGTAGGACGAATCGCCGTCGCGCTGCAGTACCCGCTTGATCGAGATCTCGGCATACTGCGACCACTGCCCCGCGGCCTTCCCGAGGCTGTTGTCGAAGATCAGCTCGACGCTCGCGCGATTGACCGGCTTGCGGTCGCCCGAACCGTTGAACAGCACATCCTGCATCGTTTCGCCTCGCAGATGGCGCGCCGAGGTTTCCCCCAGCACCCAGCGCACGGCGTCGATGACGTTCGATTTGCCGCAGCCGTTGGGGCCAACGACGCCGACGAGCTGTCCGGGGACGGGGATGCGAGTGGGATCGACGAACGATTTGAAGCCGGCGAGGTTGATCTGCGTGAGGCGCAATTTCTTCTGCTGCTGCTGATGTTTATAATGAGGCGAAATCGCCGCGGTCCATTCTAACCGATTTGTTCCGTTACGCTAATGCCAAGCCGAGCAAGCAAGCGCCTCGAAACCTTCCCGAATCCCAGCCCGCGGCGCGATTATCGGATTCACATGGAAATACCGGAATTTACCTGCCTGTGTCCGCGGACCGGGCAGCCTGATTTCGCGACGCTCATCCTCGATTACGTGCCGGACCGGCTGTGCGTGGAACTGAAGAGCCTGAAGCTCTACGTATGGTCCTACCGCGATGAAGGGGCTTTTCACGAAGCGGTCACCAATCGCATCCTGGAAGATCTTGTGAAGGCCACCAGACCGCGCTTCATGCGCCTCACCGCGCGCTTCAACGTCCGCGGCGGCATCTTCACCACTATCGTCGTCGAGCACCTCGGTGCAAAGGGGGTGCGCGTGCCGGAACTGGTCGCACTGCCGGTCTCATCGAGCACGCGTTGAGCGCCGCGCGCCACGCCCGCTTCGGGATTCCCTATAATCGGCGGCATCCGGAAGCGCGTCGCACTGCGCTTCCGAACCAAGAGAACAATACCCCGTGAACCCGAATCTCGACCGCCTGCACAGTTATCCGTTTCAGCGCCTGCGCGCGCTGCTGGAGGGCGCACATCCGCCACCCGGCGTACCGCTGATTCCGCTCTATATCGGGGAGCCGAAACACCCGACACCGGAATTCATCAAGCGCACGCTGATAGAGCATCTCGACGGCTTGGCAGCGTACCCGCTGACCGCCGGTGCCGAAGCGCTACGCGTGGCCATCGCGGGCTGGCTTCAGCGCCGCTACAGCCTGCCCGCCATCGATCCAGCCACGCAGGTGCTGCCGGTCAACGGCAGCCGCGAGGCGCTTTTTGCCTTCGCGCAGGCGGTGATCGATCCGGACCGCGATGCAATCGTCGTCTGCCCCAACCCGTTCTACCAGATCTACGAAGGCGCCGCGATCCTCGCCCGGGCGACCCCGCAGTTTCTCAACAGCGTCCCTGAGCGCGGATATGCATTCGACCTCGAAGAGCTTCCGCCCGATGTCTGGAGACGCACCCAGCTGGTTTATGTTTGTTCTCCCGGAAATCCGACGGGTCACGTCATGGGTCTCGACGAGTGGAAGGCGCTTTTCGAGCTGTCGGAGCGCCATGGTTTTGCCATCGCCGCGGATGAATGCTATTCGGAGATCTATTTCGACGAAGCCCGACCGTCGCTGGGTGCGCTGGAGGCGGCAAGACGCTGCGGGCGCACGGATTTTCACAACCTCGTGGTTTTTTCGAGCCTGTCGAAGCGCTCCAACGTCCCGGGCATGCGCTCCGGTTTTGTCGCCGGGGATGCCGATATACTGAAGAAGTTTCTGCTCTATCGCACCTATCACGGCTGCGCGATGAGCCTGCCGATACAACAGGCGAGCGTCGCAGCCTGGAATGACGAGCGCCACGTCGCCGAAAACCGGCGCTTGTACCGCGAGAAGTTCGACGCGGTGCTCGAAATCCTCAGACCGGTCATCGATGCCGCAATGCCCGACGCCGGCTTTTACCTGTGGCTGTCCACCCCGGTGAGCGATACCGAGTTCACGCGCCAACTCTACGAGCAGCAGGCGGTCTCGGTCCTTCCAGGCAGCTATCTCGCGCGCGACGCACACGGTGTCAATCCCGGCAAGGACCGGGTGCGGATCGCGCTCGTCGCGGCGACAACAGAATGCGCCGAGGCGGCGCACCGGATACGCAGGTTTCTATCGAACTCTTGAACCGAGGTCCGTCGCATGCAAAAGCTGCAAAGCGTCATCGAAGCCGCCTGGGAGCAACGTACCGCGATATCGCCCGCAACCGGTGACCGCTCGCTCAAGCAGGCGGTGGACGAGACGATCACGCTCTTGGATCGAGGAGAGATTCGAGTCGCCGAGAAACGAGGCGGTGAATGGATCACGCACCAGTGGATCAAGAAGGCGGTGCTGCTGTCTTTCCGGCTTCAGGACAACACCGGGATGGGAAGCGGAGACCTGCGCTACTACGACAAGGTCGCATCCAAGTTCGCGGATTACAGGCCCGAAGACTTCCAGCGCGGCGGCTTTCGCGTCGTTCCGCCGGCAGCCGCCCGCAAAGGCGCGTACATCGCAAAGAACGTGGTCTTGATGCCGTCGTTCGTCAACATCGGCGCCTATGTCGACGAGGGCACCATGGTCGACACGTGGGCGACCGTCGGGTCGTGCGCCCAGATCGGGAAGAACGTGCATCTTTCCGGCGGTGTCGGCATCGGTGGCGTGCTGGAGCCCCTGCAGGCCAATCCGACCGTCATCGAGGACGATTGCTTCATTGGCGCGCGCTCCGAGATCGTCGAGGGCGTGATCGTCGAAACGGGCGCAGTGATCTCCATGGGCGTATTCATCGGCGCGAGCACCCGGATCTATCACCGACAGACGGGAGAAATCCTCTATGGTCGCGTGCCGGCACGGTCGGTGGTCGTGCCGGGATCGCTCCCTGCCTCGGACGGCAGGTGCAGCCTGTATTGCGCAGTCATCGTGAAACAGGTTGACGCCGGCACGCGGGCCAAGACCAGCATCAACGAGCTGTTGCGCAGCGACTGAACACTCCGTCCTGCTCCGCTCTACGGGCCATCGCAATCGATTCTGTGCTAGGCAACCTCAGCGGGAGTTGGCACAATAGCCGGAGCCGGGCAGGCTTTTTTCCCGCGAGGCGGCGGCCGCGCGGGGAGACAGACAACATCACACGCGGAGGGAACCGTCATGTTCGTGACACCGCTTTTCAGGTTGATGGCCGAAAAACAGGCGTCCGACCTGTTCTTCACGGCCGGCGCGCCCATCCAGATCAAGATCAACGGCGTCGTCATGCCGGTCAACGACCAGATCCTGGCGCCCGACCAGGTCAAGACGATCTCCTACGAGCTGATGACGGACAACCAGATCAAGGAGTTCGAGACCCGGCACGAGATGAACTTCGCCCGCGCGGAAACCGACGTCGGAAACTTCCGCGTCAACATCTTCCAGCAGCGCAACGCCGTTGCGATGGTCATCCGGTTCGTGAAGCCGGACGTGCCGTCTTTCGAGTCCCTCGGCCTGCCGCCGATCCTGAGGCAGGTCATCATGGAGAAGCTGGGGCTGATCCTCGTAGTGGGCTCCACCGGCTCGGGCAAATCGACCACCATGGCCTCCATGATCGACTACCGCAATACCGTGCGCACCGGGCACATCCTGACCATCGAGGACCCGATCGAGTTCATCTTCAGGCACAAGAAGTCGATCGTGAACCAGCGCGAAGTCCGTGTGGACACCTACACCTACGACAACGCGCTGATCAGCGCGATGCGCCAGGCGCCGGACCTGCTGATGATCGGCGAGATCCGCGACCGGCCTACATTGCAGAGCGCCCTTCTGTTCGCTCAGACCGGCCACTTGTGCATGTCCACGCTGCACGCCAACAACAGCTACAACGCGCTCAACCGGATCATCAACTTCTTCCCCCGCGAAGCGCGGGAGGCGCTCCTCGCGGATCTCTCGATCGCGCTACGCTGCATCATCTCGCAACGCCTGGTGCGCACGGTGGACGGCGGCCGGACGCCCGCGGTGGAGATTCTGCTCAACACCAAGCACATCCAGGAACTGATCAAGGACGGAGAGATCGGCCAGATCAAGGACGCGATCGACCAGAGTCTCGCGCCGGGCTCGCAGACTTTCGAGCAGGCGCTGTTCTACCTCTACAGCTCCGGCAAGATCACGCTGGACGAGGCGCTCGCCTACTCCGATTCGCCGACCAACCTGCATTGGCTCATCAACAACGCGAAGGGCCCGATCAAGCCACCGGCGGAGGAGGAAATCAACGCCAAGCGTCCGGACGACCTTTCCAACATCAAACTCAACCTCGACGCGCTGGGTTGAGCGCAGCAGTGCTGCACCGATATTGCGGCTGATCGTCCTTGGCCAGGTCGCAGGCGGCGCCTCGCAAGCCCGCCGTTTTCCCGCCTACGCTTGGCGAGATCATCGCGCACGGTGAAAAGCGGTTCAAGGCTGCACGCCTCTCGCACGGCCACGGTTTCATCAACGCCTATGACGAGGCAGCCTGTCTCGCGCTCCATGCGCTCGGGCTCCCGCCCGAACCGCTCGCGCCCCGTCTCGGACTGCGGCCCACTCCTGCACAAGCGTATAAGATAGGTTCGCTTTTCGACCGCCGGGTGCGGGAGCGCCGGCCGGCCGCCTACCTGACCCGCGAGACGCGGCTCGGCGATTATCGATTCTACGTCGACGAGCGGGTCATCGTCCCGCGCTCCTACATCGCCGAACTGCTGCGCGAAGACCTCGCCCCGTGGATCAGGAGCGGACATCATGTGCGGGCGGCCCTGGACCTGTGCACGGGATCGGGCTGCCTCGCGATCATGCTCGCGCACAGCTTCCGGCGTGCCCGTATCGATGCCAGTGATGTTTCGGGTGAAGCGCTGCAAGTCGCACGTCGCAACATCGCTGCCTATCGGCTGCACACGCGCATCCGCCTGGTGCGATCCGACCTCTACGCATCGCTCGCCGGACGACGCTATGACCTTATCGTTGCGAATCCGCCCTACGTCACTGCCGCCGTCATGCGGCGGCTGCCGCGGGAATACCGGCACGAGCCGACCCCGGCGCTTGCAGGCGGGAAGGACGGACTCGATTTTGCCCGGGCGATCCTGGAGTGCGCTCCCGCGCACCTGGAGCCGGGCGGCATGCTGGTCCTGGAAGTGGGCCACAACCGGCATCGCCTCGAACGAATCTTCGCGAGAACACCTTTTGTGTGGCCGTATACCAGCGCTGGCGACGACTGCGTAGCGCTTGTCACGCGGGATGACCTCGCGAAGTCCCTGATCTCGCGTTCAGGCCACGCAGGAACTCGCTGACCTCCTGCGGCGCCATTTCGAGCCACTGTCCGCGCTTCAGCCGCGGCGGCAGCGGCAGGCTGCCGAAGCGCACGCGCATCAGGCGGCTGACGGTCATTCCCAGCGCTTCGAACATGCGCCGCACGACGCGATTGCGTCCCTCGGCGAGGACGATGCGATACCAGTGGTTTCTCCCCTCACCGCCCCCGTCTTCGACCGAGAGACAGCGTGCCGGACCGTCATCGAGCTGCACGCCGCTCTTCAGATGATCGATTTGATCCGGTCTCAACTGGCCGAGCAGGCGCACGGCGTATTCACGCTCGACGGCAAAACGGGGATGCATCATGCGATTGGCGAGCTCACCGCCGGTGGTAAATACGAGCAGCCCTCCGGTGTTGTAATCGAGCCGCCCGACCGCGAGCCACTTGCCGCCGCGTATTTTCGGCAGTCTGTCGAACACGGTGGCCCGCTCCTGCGGATCGTCACGCGACACGATCTCGCCTTCGGGTTTGTGATAAAGCACGATGCGCGGCAAGCGCTGCGGCGCGGGCCAGCGCACCACGCGTCGCCCCACCCGGATCACATCGCGCGATGTCACGCGAGTTCCGATGCCCGCGGCGGCGCCGTTGACCGTGACCCGGCCCGCGCGGATCCATTCTTCCATGGTGCGCCGCGAGCCGAGCCCGGCTTGCGCAAGGATCTTGTGGAGTTTCTGCGTTGCTTCCCTGCCCGGAGCGGCGCTCGGGGGCGCGCGCCGTTTCGCGCGCGCGCTCACATCGCCCGGCGCTCGAGCACCGCGTGGGCGAGCGTTCCGCTGTCCACGTACTCGAGTTCCCCGCCCACCGGCAGACCGCGTGCGATACGGGTCACCTTGATGCCCTGCTCGCGCAGCAGCTCGCCGATGTAGTGCGCGGTCGCCTCGCCTTCGGCGGTGAAGTTGTTGGCGAGGATCACCTCGCGCACGACGCCATCCGAGGCGCGTCTGAGCAAACGGTCGAGATGAATGTCCTTGGGTCCGATGCCGTCGAGCGGCGAAAGCGTCCCCATCAGCACGAAGTACAGCCCCTGGAAGCACTGCGCCTGCTCCATCATCATGAGATCGCCCGGGCTCTCCACGACGCAGAGCTGCGCCGCATCGCGCCGCGGTGAACGGCACAGCCCGCATATCGCTTCCTCCGCGAAACTGTTGCACCGCTCGCAGTGACGTATGCGCTCCAGTGCAACGCCGAGGGCGCTGCCGAGCCGCTGCGCTCCCGGCAGGTCGCGCTGCAGCAGGTGATAGGCCATGCGCTGCGCCGACTTCGGCCCCACGCCGGGCAGACAGCGCAGCGCTTCGATCAGCTCATCGAGGCTGGAAGGTGGTTTCATTCATACCGCCGAGGATAGGGCTGGAACGCTACGCATCGCAGCTCAGAACGGCATCTTGAAGCCCGGCGGCAACGGCATGCCCGCCGTGATGGCGGACATTTTTTCCTGGACCGTCGCCTCCACGCGGCGCACCGCGTCGTTCACCGCCGCGGCAACGAGGTCTTCCAGCATGTCCTTGTCATCCCCGAGGAGACTCTGATCGATGGTGACCCGCTTGACATCGTGGCGGCAGGTCATCACCACCTTCACCATACCCGCACCGGCCTGCCCTTCCACTTCGAGCACCGCCAGCTGCTCCTGGGCCTTCTTCATGTTTTCCTGCATCTGCTGGGCCTGCTTCATCAGGCCGCCGAGTCCGCCTTTCATCATGGGAGGGTCCTATTGCTGTATGGGTTTGATCGTCGCTTCGACGATCCGGGCATCGAAGTTTTCGACCAGTTCACGCACGAATGGGTCCTGCTCGATTTCAGCTACCGCTTCCGCCTGGCGGCGCTGGCGGTCGCGATCAGCCTGGGCGGCCGGTGAATTGCCATCGCCCTCGCCCACAGTGATGGCGACGCGCAAGCCGGCGCCAAAGCGCTGCTGCAGCGCCGCCTTGAGCTTCTCCTGATACGGCTTGTCGAGCAGACGTTCGTGCACCCTGGAGATGGACAGCTCCATCCGGTTTCCCTCGTGGCGGACGAGTTCGCAATGTTGCGCGAGCATCCGCGCCATCCCGCTCACCTCCAGCCCCGCGACGATGTCCGCCCAGTCCGCGCCATCACCGTTTTTTTTTGATGTCACCGCGCCGAGGGCGGAGGCCTGCGGCTCCGAACTCGCGACCTGCCCGGACTCGGTGCCGTGCCGGATGCCCGGTTCCTCCGGGGCGAAGGCCAGCATACGCAACAGCGTCATCGTAAAGCCGGCGTACTCGTCCGGCGCGAGACCGATGTCGGCCCTGCCCTGCAGCGCAATCTGGTAGTAGAGCTGCAACTCTTCGGGCCCGAACAGCGTGGCGAGCTCGAGCAGCACCGCTCGATCGGGCTCGTCCTCGGCAACGGAAGCAGGCAGTTTTTGCATCAGCGCCAGCCGGTGCAGCAGCACGCCGAGATCCTGCAGGGCAAGCTCGAAAGACAGGCTGCGCTCGGCCATGCGGTCGGCCTCACCTATCAGCGCGGCGCCATCGCGTAGGGCTAGCGCTCGCAGCAGCGAGTACAGGTAACCGCTGTCTACGGCGCCCAGCATCGCCCGCACTCCGGTCTCTTCCACCCTGCCTCCGCCATGCGCGATCGCCTGGTCGAGCAGGCTCAGACTGTCGCGCATGCTGCCCTGCGCTGCCCGCGCCAGCAGAGCAAGCGCCGCCGGCTCGAAGGCGATGCCTTCGGCCTCCAGCACTTTCTCGAGCCGGTCCCGGATCAGCCCCTGCGGAATCTGCTTCAAATTGAACTGGAGGCAGCGCGAAAGGACGGTTACCGGGATCTTCTGCGGGTCCGTGGTGGCGAGCACGAACTTGACGTGCTCCGGCGGCTCCTCCAGCGTCTTCAGCATCGCGTTGAACGCGTTGCGCGAAAGCATATGGACTTCGTCGATGATGTAGACCTTGTAGCGGCCGCTGGTGGGCGCGTAAAGCGCGCTTTCGAGCAGCTCGCGCATGTTATCGACCTGCGTGTTCGAAGCGGCATCGAGCTCCACGAGATCCACGAACCGCCCCGCATCGATCTCGGAGCAGGCGCCACACTTTCCGCACGGCTCGGCGGAAACCCCGGTCTCGCAGTTGAGCGCCTTGGCGATGATGCGCGCGAGCGTGGTCTTCCCCACCCCGCGCGTTCCGGTGAACAGATACGCATGATGCAGCCGCCGCTCGCGCAGCGCGTTCGTCAACGCCTTGACGACGTGCGCCTGGCCGACCAGTTCGGCAAACGTGCGGGGGCGCCACTTGCGGGCGAGAACCTGTGTCACGGTGTGTCGGCTGGTGATATGGGTTGACAGCGCGGCCCTGTTGCCGCCCTCGTGATTTTAACGCCGCGCGCGCGCAACCCGCCAGAGAAGCGGCACCGCACGCCCGCTAGAAGTGGTACTGAAAACGGATCTGGTGGAAACTGATGCCGTTGTTCGGACGCTTGATGCCGGCGTTCGAAAGATGCTGGAAGCGGTAACCGAAATCGTACCTGCCCTTCGGGCCGAAGCGCAGCCCCGCGCCGATATGATCGCCGAACTGAAAGCTCGTGCTGAAGCGCTTGTCGCCGAGCGAGGTGCGGGACAGCAGGTGAAAGCCTATCCCCGCCTCGAGGTACGGGCCGGTGAGGTCGTTCCGCTGCACGCGGAATACAGGCGTGAATCCGATATCGGTCAGGTCTTCATTGAACCCCGGTGGCGAGCTGCGATGCCAGTAACCCGCGGCGAGATCCCAGTAGCCGCCCACATGCCATTCCTTGCCCTGGATCCAGCGCTTGTTCCAGTCCCACTGCACGCCGACGCGGAACATATCCGTGCCGTCGCCGCGTCCACCCTCGATCGAAATGCCGTCGATCGCGTGCACGGGTCCGACCGCCAATGCCCACACCAGCGCGCCCGCTCGCGCCATCGCTGCTGATTTCATTTTCATCCCGTCAACCCGTTCTTCTTAAGAACCAGCCGAGCCTGTATAAGATGGCGAGCCCGACCCCCGGCACTTGCAGAGAATAGCTGTGGCTGCTTCCTTCCGGACCTGACCAGGTTCACTACCATGCAATGCGGGGAGGCCCGCCGCCGTAAGTATGCATGCGAAACGCCCCGGATGCCAGCCACGCGCCACGGGCGTCTTTACAAATCAGCTATTTAATGCTTCCATTAACAAGCGTATTCGTGTTATGCGCGAGCCGCGGCGCTCGTGTACGCCACCGCCTATCCTGCAGTTCCAAAATTTTTGGCGCGTACCGGAGGAGTGTATGGCTACGAAAACGATCGAATCGGTATTGCAGGAAACGCGCGTCTTCGCGCCGAGCGAGGAATTCGTCAGGCAGGCGAACGTTTCCGGCATGGCCGCCTACCGCGCCCTCTATGCGGAAGCTGAAAAGGATTTTTCGGGTTTCTGGGCGAAGCTGGCCCGCGAACACGTGATCTGGCACAAGCCCTTCACCCAGGTACTCGACGACAGCAAAGCGCCTTTCTTCAAGTGGTTCCACGACGGCGAACTGAACGCCTCGTACAACTGTCTCGACCGCCACCTTAAGACGCAGCCGGACAAGGTCGCCATCATCTTCGAGGCGGACGACGGCAAGGTGACGAAGATCACCTACAGAGAGCTTTATCGCCGCGTCTGCATCATGGCGAACGGGCTCAAATCGCTCGGCATCGCCAAAGGGGATCGCGCCATCATCTACATGCCGATGTCGATCGAAGTGGTCGTCGCGATGCAGGCCTGCGCGCGGATCGGCGCCATCCATTCCGTCGTGTTCGGAGGGTTCTCCGCGAAGAGCCTGCAGGAACGGATCATCGATGCGGGCGCCGTGGCCGTCATCACCGCCGACGAGCAGTTCCGCGGGGGCCGCGTGATCCCGCTCAAGTCTGCGGTGGATGAAGCGATCGCGATGGGCGGCTGCGGCTCGGTGAAATCGGTCGTGGTCTACAAGCGCAGCGGCGGCAGCCTCCACTGGGACGCCAAGCGCGACGTGTGGCTGCACGAGCTGGTGGATGGCCAGCCCGATACCTGCGAGCCCACCTGGGTCAACGCCGAACATCCCCTCTTCATCCTGTACACCTCCGGTTCCACCGGCAAGCCCAAGGGCATCCAGCACTCCACGGGTGGGTATCTCCTGTGGACCATACTCACCATGAAGTGGGTCTTCGACCACAAGCCCTCGGACGTTTTCTGGTGCACCGCCGACGTGGGCTGGGTCACCGGGCACAGCTACACCTGCTACGGCCCGCTCGCAGTGGGCGCCACGGAAGTGATGTTCGAAGGCGTGCCGACCTATCCCGATGCGGGCCGCTTCTGGAAGGTCTGCCAGGACCACAAGGTCACCGTCTTCTATACGGCGCCTACCGCCATCCGATCGCTCATCAAGGCAGGCGGCGACCTGCCGGGGAAGTACGACCTCTCGGCGATGCGGATCCTCGGCACGGTAGGCGAGCCGATCAATCCCGAAGCGTGGATGTGGTACCACCGCACGGTGGGTCACGAGCGCTGCCCGATCGTCGACACCTGGTGGCAGACCGAAACGGGCGGTCACATGATCACGCCGCTCCCGGGCGCGATTCCGACCAAGCCGGGATCCGCGACGCTGCCGTTGCCCGGCATCTTCGCCGACATCGTGGACGAGGCGGGTCAATCCGTCGGCAAGGGCAAGGGCGGGCTGCTCGTCATCAAGCGCCCGTGGCCTGCAATGCTGCGGACCATCTGGGGCGACCCCGAGCGTTACAAGAAGACCTACTGGCCCGAAGAGTTCCAGGGGAAGTATTACCTCGCCGGCGACGGCGCCAGCACCGACGAAGACGGCTACTTCCGCATCGTCGGGCGCATCGACGACGTGCTCAACGTCGCGGGCCACCGGCTCGGAACGATGGAAATCGAGTCTGCCCTGGTCGCGAATCCGCTGGTCGCCGAAGCGGCGGTCGTGGGCAAGCCGCACGACGTGAAAGGTGAAGCGATCGTCGCCTTCGTCGTTCTGAAAGGGCAGCGGCCCCACGGCGCCGAGGCGAAACAGGTCGTTGCCAGGCTGCGCGATTGGGTCGGCGAGCAGATCGGCCCGATTGCCAAGCCGGACGACATCCGGTTCGGCGAGAACCTGCCGAAGACGCGTTCCGGAAAAATAATGCGGCGTCTGCTGCGCTCGCTCGCGAAAGGCGAGGAAATCGCGCAGGACGTCTCGACGCTGGAAAACCCGGCGATCCTGCAGCAGCTCAAGGAAACAGCCGGCTAGAACGGCAGGCGGTTTACGCAAGCGGGGTGGCAGGCCGCCCCGCTTCCTCAGGAGGCGGCGGTTATGATCAGGCCGGGCGTCAAGGGGCAACGTCTCGTCGCGCTGTTCCTGCTCGGCTGCCTGCTGCTCAATTACCCGCTGCTCAATCTCTTCTCGAACGGCGGCGAAGTCTTCGGCATTCCCCTCCTCTACGTGTACGTCTTCGGCATCTGGGCTGCGCTGATCGGCTTGATGGCGCTGGTCGTCCACATGCGGGGGGACTGAACCCCGGCGCGCGGAGGCGCAAGCTCGCATGCTGACCGGCGGCCTCATCATCCTCGCCTCGTTCGCCTACGTCGGGCTGCTGTTCGGCATCGCCTACTACGGCGACAAGCGCGCGGATGCCGGACGCAGCATCATCGCCAATCCCTACATCTACGCCCTTTCGCTCGCGGTCTACTGCACGTCCTGGACGTTCTACGGGAGCGTCGGCCGGGCCGCCACCACCGGGATCGGCTTCCTGCCGATCTATCTAGGCCCGACCCTGATGGCCGCGCTGTGGTGGTACGTGATGCTGAAGATCATCCGCATCAGCAAGGCCAACCGCATCACGTCGATCGCCGACTTCATCGCCTCCCGTTACGGCAAGAGCCAGACGCTGGGCGGGCTCGTGACGGTCATCGCGGTGATCGGCATCGTGCCCTACATCGCGCTGCAGCTGAAAGCCATCTCGACCAGCTTCTCCATCATCCGCCGCTATCCGGAAGTCGCGATGCCGGCGGAACTCCACGGCGCGCCGCTTTTCTTCGGCGACAACACCTTCTACATCGCGATGCTGCTCGCCGCCTTCACCATACTGTTCGGCACGCGCCACCTCGATGCAACCGAACGCCACGAAGGGCTCGTTGCCGCGGTGGCGTTCGAATCGCTGGTGAAGCTGCTTGCGTTCATCGCCGTGGGCGTATTCGTCACTTTCGTGATGTACGACGGTTTTGCGGACATATTCGATCGCGCCGCCGCGACGCCGGAGATCAGCCAGCTCCTCATCTTCAGCGCCGAGGTGGGCAACTATGCCACTTGGGCATCGCTCACGTTTCTTTCCATGGCCGCCATCATGTTCCTGCCGCGGCAGTTCCAGGTCTCCGTGGTGGAAAACGTCGATGAGCGGCATCTGAACAAGGCGATCTGGCTCTTTCCGCTGTACCTGCTTGCCATCAATATCTTCGTTCTGCCGATCGCGCTCGGCGGACTCATGCATTTCCCGAACGCCAAGATCGACGCCGACACATTCGTTCTGACGCTCCCGATCGCGCAGCACCAGGCGTGGCTCGCGCTGATCGCCTTCATCGGCGGACTCTCCGCCGCAACCGGCATGGTGATCGTCGAGACGATCGCCCTTTCCACAATGGTGTGCAATGACCTGGTGATGCCGGCGCTGTTGCGCATGAAATGGCTGCGGCTCAACGAGCGTGTGGATCTGTCGGGGCTCCTCCTCGGCATACGCCGCGGCGCCATCGTCGTCATCCTGGTGCTCGGTTATCTCTACTTCGCGCTGGCGGGGGAAGCCTACGCGCTGGTGTCCATCGGTCTGATTTCGTTTTCAGCCGTGGCGCAGTTCGCGCCCGCCATCATCGGCGGCATCTATTGGAAGGGAGGAACCCGGCTCGGCGCCATCTGCGGTCTCGCAGCGGGCTTTGCGGTGTGGACCTATACCCTCCTGCTGCCCTCCTTCGCCAAGTCCGGCTGGCTGCCCATGAGCTTCCTCACGCAGGGCATTTTCGGCATCGACCTGCTGCGGCCGCAGCAGCTCTTCGGCTTGAGCGGCTTCGATGACACCACGCATTGCCTGTTCTGGAGCATGCTGGCGAACATCGGCTGCTACATCGCCGTTTCCCTGTTCTGGCGCCCGGGCGCGACCGAGCACAGCCAGGCGACGCTGTTCGTGGATGCGCTCAAGTACAGCGGCGCCGCCACCGGCTCGAAGTTCTGGCGCGGCAGCGCGTCGGTGGACGATCTGCGCGCGCTGCTCGGCAGATTCCTCGGCCCGGAGCGCGCGCGCGAAGCGTTGAACACCTACGCCCGCCGCCATGGCGTGGAATTCAGCCAGGACGCCGCCGCCGACCCGGGCCTCGTCCATTATGCCGAGTCGCTGCTGGCCGGAACGATAGGCAGCGCCTCTGCCCGCATCATGATCGCCTCGGTTGTGGATGAAGAGCCGCTCGACATCGATGAAGTCATGCACATCATCGACGAGGCGTCGCAGGTGCTCGCCTACAGCCGGCAGCTCGAGCAGAAATCGCGCGAGCTGGAGTCGGCCACCAACGAGCTGCGCACCGCCAATCAGCGGCTGCAGGAGCTGGACCGGCTGAAGGACGATTTCATCTCCACCGTCACGCACGAGCTGCGCACCCCACTCACTTCGATACGGGCGTTTTCGGAAATTCTCAACGACAATCCCGACCTCGATGCCGCACAGCGCGGGCGGTTCCTGGGCATCGTCATCAAGGAGTCCGAGCGCCTCACCCGGCTCATCAACCAGGTGCTGGACCTGGCCAAGATCGAATCCGGCAACGCGGAGTGGCACACCGGCGAAATCGACATGCGCGAGGTGGTCGAGGACTCGGTGACCGCAACGAGCCAGTTGTTCAAGGAAAACAACGTGCAACTCGAAGTCAGGCTGCCCGAATCGGTGCCCGTTATTGCAGCCGATCGCGACCGCCTGATGCAGGTCATGCTGAACCTGCTGTCCAACGCGGCCAAGTTTTGCGCCAGCGACGGCCGCGGACACGTGGCCATCACACTCACCTCCCTGCGGGACTCCCTGCAGGTCGATGTCCAGGACAACGGGATAGGGATCTCGGAGGCAGACCAGAAAGTGATTTTCGAGAAGTTCCGCCAGGTCGGCGACACGCTCACCGCCAAGCCGCAGGGCACGGGACTGGGCCTGCCGATCTGCCGCCAGATCATCGGACATTTCGGCGGCCGGCTGTGGGTTCGCAGCCGCCTCGGGGCTGGCGCGACGTTTTCATTTACCATCCCACTGGCCCAGACTGGCGCCGGACAGACTGCAGCCGAGCCGGCGGCGGGGGTTGCATGACCACGCCCGCCGGGGATACGCGCCTCGTGGCCAAACGCATACTCATTGCTGACGACGAACCCAATATCGTCATCTCGCTCGAATTTCTCATGCAGCGTAATGGCTACGAGGTCATGACCGCGCCAGATGGCGAGCAGGCGCTGCGCCTGCTGCGTGAATTCAAGCCCGACCTGATTCTCCTTGACATCATGCTGCCGCTGCGCAACGGCTTCGAGGTATGCCAGCGCATACGTGAAGACGCGGAATGGAAGCACACCAAGGTCATCATGCTGACGGCAAAAGGCCGCGAGGTCGAGGTCGCCAAGGGTCTCGCGCTCGGTGCAGACCTTTACATCACCAAGCCGTTTGCCACCAAGGAGCTGCTCGCCAGCGTGCGCCAGCTTCTAGGGGAATGAAAACCAAGTTTCTTGCAGCGGTAGCTCTCTGCGCATTCGTGTTGGCGGCAACTGTTGCCGCGCTCGGTGCGGTCCTGTGGGCCGGACTGGACGAGGCGCAACGAGCGCTCATGCGAAATGCTCTGACGGACAACGCCGGTGCATTGATGCTCGTGTTTGTGCTCATCCTCGCGCTGCTGGGCATACTGATTCAGGCCGCCCTGCGGGCCTACGTCGCAAGGCTGCTCGCGCTCGCCGAGGAAACGCGGCTCATCTCCGGAGCCAATCCCCATCATCGCCTGGACTGCGGGCACCCCCGGGAACTGGCGGACCTCGCTTTGGCCATAAATGGTCTCGCGGACCGCTACGAAAGCATGCAATCCTCCATTGATTCGCGCATCGCCGAGGCGAGCCATGAGCTGGAAAAGGAGCGCAACCTGCTCGCCGCGCTGATGGCCGACCTCACCGAAAGCGTCATCGTGTTCAACGCGGCAGGCACGATCCTGCTCTACAACCAGCGCGCGCGCCAGTTGTTCAACGGTGCGGGCGGCGCAGAGCATGGGGTCGGTGCCCCCGACTGGATCGGCCTGGGTCGGTCCATCTTCGGCAGCCTCGACCGCCAGGTAATCGCACATGCCGTCGCGCATCTCAGCCACACGCGGCCCAACGACGGCACTTTTCCCGTTGCCGAATTCGTAACCGCTACGCAGGGCGGCCGTCTGCTGCGCGCCCGCATGACCGGCGCAGAGAGTGCCGCTGCGACACCGGAGGGGGGAGGACGCGATTCCTCCGCATTCGTCGTCGTGCTCAACGACGTTCAACGCGAAGTGCAGTTGGGCTCGATCCGTGAACGGGTGCTGAAATCGCTCACCGAGGGCAGCCGCGCCTCGCTCGCCAGCATCCGCGCCGCCGCGGAATCGATCCTTCACTATCCGACCATGGAGCCCGCTCAACAGCAGCGCTTTCTCGCCGTGATCCACGATGAGTCCGAGAAGCTGGGGAACCGGCTCAGCGAAGCGCTGAATGCTGACGCAAGCGGGCTCGCCGCCGAATGGCCGCTCGCGACCATGCTGGGGCGGGACCTGCTGCGCGCGCTCCAACGGACGCTCGAAGAGCGCTGTGGCTGCGCCGTTACCGCGGAAACGCAGGATGCGGCGCTCTGGCTGGCGGTGGACAGTTTTCTGCTGGTCGAAGGGCTGGGCCACCTCATGCGCCGCGTGACGCAGATCGGCGCGATGCAAGGCCTGAGGGTGCGTCTTGCGCCGAGCGGATCGCGAGTGAGGCTGGAACTCGACTGGCAGCACATGCCGCTCGCGGTCGATCAGGCAATCGCGCTGGAGAACGAGCCGATCGCCATCCCCGGGCAACCCGCCCCGCTTTCGTTGCGCGAGATCGTCGCTCGCCATCGCGGCGAGGCCTGGTACCAACGCAACGAGCGCGAGGCGCGGAGTGCGTTCTGCCTGCTGCTGCCCACAGCCGACGATGCCGCACCGTCTCAAGGGAAGAGCGAAACGGCGCCCAGCCGCCCGGTCTTCTATGATTTCGACCTCTTCCGCCAGGCCGGCCAGAACAGGGAGATCGATGAGCGCCCGCTGAACGAATTTGCGTATACCGTTTTCGATACCGAAACCACGGGGCTGCAGCCCTTGCAAGGCGATGAAATCATCTCCATCGGCGCAGTGCGGATCCTGAACGGCCGCCTGCTCACGGGCGAAACGTTCGAGCAGCTCGTGAACCCGGAGCGCAGCGTAGGCCGCGAGTCGGCACGCATCCACGGCCTCACCGATGCCATGCTGGCAAAGCAACCGCCCCTCGTCGCCGTGCTGCCGCGCTTTCATCGCTTCTGCGACGACACGGTGCTGGTCGCCCACAACGCCGCCTTCGACATGTGTTTTCTGCAGCTCAAGAAGCCCGTGACAGGACTGGAATTCAGCCATCCCGTGCTCGACACGCTGCTGCTGTCCGCAGTGGTGCACCCCAATCACGCCGACCACAGTCTCGAAGCGATCTCGGCTCGCCTCGGCGTCAACGTCATCGGCCGGCACACCGCCCTGGGTGACGCCATGGTCACGGGCGAAATATTCCTCAAGCTCGTATCGTTGCTGCGGGAACAGGGCATCGTCACGTTCCGGCAGGCGCAAGAGGCATCGCGGAAGACTCCGTATGCGCGGATCAGGTATTAGAGGGCGTGCATGCGCGAGCCTCCCGACAACGTCACGCAGCAGAGCATGGCGAGCCCGCTCGCTGCGATCATGCGCCGGGAGCCGATCGCGTGTCCACCGGAAACGCCGCTGCGAGCGGTCATCACGCGCATGCGCGAACACCGCATCGGCTCGATGATCGTGACCGATCCGCAGGCGAGGCCCATCGGCATCTTCACGCTGCGCGACCTGGCCGACAGGGTCACCCTGAGCGGTGATGCGCTGGAACGCCCGATTTCCGAGGTCATGACCCGGGACCTTTACACCGTTGCACCCGCATCCAGTGTGTACGACGCGGCGCTCGCCATGCTGAGGCACGGCATCCGCCACCTGCTGGTCGTCGAGAACGGCAGGCTGGTCGGCATCGTCTCGGAAAAGGACATCTTCAGTCTGCAGCGCGTGAGCATGCGGCAGCTTGCGGGCGCGATCCGCGACGCGAGCGACATCGACCGGCTGGTGGAGTTCGCGCACGAAATACAAGAGCATGCGCGCAAGATGCTGGGCCAGGGTGTCGCGCCGGAACCGCTCACCCGGTTCATCGCCTCCCTGAACGATCTTCTCACTCAGCGGGTGATCGACCTCGAATTCGGTGCCATGCAGGCAAACGGCGAGCGTTCCTGCTGGATCGCGCTGGGCAGCGAAGGACGCTACGAGCAGACCTTCTATACCGACCAGGACAACGCCATCATCTTTTGCGGTTCCGGCGGCGATGACGCCGTACGCGCGCGATTAGTGCCTTGCGCGGAGCGCGTCAACCGGGCCCTGGACCGCTGTGGCTTTCCGTTGTGCAAAGGCAACATCATGGCCGGGAATCCGCGCTGGTGCCTGAGCCTGGAGGAGTGGAAACACCGCTTCGCCACCTGGATCGACAGCGGCGAGCCGCAGGCGCTGCTCCACGGCGCGATCTTCTTCGACTTTCGGGCATTGCACGGTGACGCTGCGCTGGCGCACGTCCTGCGGGAATGGCTGATGAATCACGCCGCCGAAACGCCGCGCTTTCTCCACCAGATGGCGCAGAATGCGCTGCAGAACCGGCCGCCGCTGGGATGGTTCCGTGACTTCGTCACCAGCGATACCGACGGACATCCCGGAACCATCGATCTCAAGCTGCATGGAGCCACGCTCTTCACCGATGCCGCACGGATCTACAGCCTCGCCGCCCGCATTCCCCGCACCAACACCTGCGAACGGCTGCGCCGCTATGGAGCGTTCCGCAACGTACCGCAGGAGGAAGTGCACGCCTGGATCGACGCCTTTCTGTTCATCCAGACGCTGCGCCTGAGGCAGCAGCACCACGAGCACATGCGTCGCAAGCCGCTCAGCAACCGGGTCGATCCCCAGGGACTCAACCTGATGGAGCGCAACACCCTCAAAGAAGCGCTGAGGCTCGCCCGCGCACTGCAATCGCGCCTGGCGCTCGATTACGCTCTCTGAGCGCAGCTCTCAGTTCGAGCCGGCGTAGTCGAGCAGGTAACCACGCCCGTACAGCGTCTTCAGCGTGAGCCGCGAGTCGGCGATCTTTTTGCGCACGCGATGGACGTACACCTCGATCGCGTTCTGGCTCACTTCCTTGTCATAGCTGTAGAGCTGCTCCACCAGCTGCTCCTTGCTGACGACCCGGCCAAAGCGATTGAGCAGCACTTCCAGCACGCCGGCCTCGTGCAGCGACAGCGCGAGGGTCCGACCCTGGATGCGCGCGATGCGGCTTACGGTATCGAAGTTGAGATCGCCGTAGCACAGGACCGGCGCTGCGCCGCCCTGTCGGCGCCGGACCAGCGCCCGCACACGCGCCTGCAGCTCGTTCAGGCTGAAGGGCTTCACCAGGTAGTCGTCGGCGCCGCAATCGAGACCTTGCACTTTCTCCTCGGGGTTCTCGCGCCCGGAGAGGATGAGCACCGGGAGGTTCGTATTGCGCCGCCGCAAACGGCGCAGTACTTCCAGGCCGTCCAGCCGCGGCAGGCCCAGGTCAAGGATGAGGACATCGTAGACGTCCTGCTTGAGGGCCTCGTCTGCCGCCGCCCCGTCGCCAACCCAGTCCACGGCATATCCGGCGCGGGTCAATGCGAAGCGCAGCGCCTCGGCCAGCGCACCATCGTCTTCACTGATCAGTATTCTCACGCCTTCCGACCCTGCGGCTTCGGCGCCCTTACGCCATCTGCATTTTAATGCGCTGATTCAGGATTTTGTAAGGATTTTGCCCTACCATGAGGCGGTCGAGTAAGGCCCGGCGTAAGACCGGCTG
>JBQTHU010000054.1:0-46829 GCA_052389535.1 Betaproteobacteria bacterium
CGCCGCCAGCACCGGAAGCCGCACAGTCCACGACGACGCGTTCCAGCGGACGCGCCAGCGCACGCAGGAGCGAACCGGCTTCGAAGCGCCTCATCATCGTCGCGCTCGACGCCGGCCACGGCGGCGAAGACCCCGGCGCCCGCGGCAGTTCCGGCACCAATGAAAAGGACATCACCCTCGCCATCGCGCGACGGCTCAAAACGCGCATCGACCGCGAGCGGAACATGCGGGCGGTCCTGATCCGCGACGGCGATTACTACATCCCCCTGCACATGCGGGTACAGAAAGCGCGGCGGATCAACGCCGATCTCTTCGTGTCGATACACGCGGACGCCTTCATCAAGCCGCACGCGCGCGGCTCGTCGGTGTTCGCGCTCTCCGAGCGCGGCGCCACCTCCGCCGCCGCGAGCTGGCTCGCCAAGCGCGAAAACGATGCCGATCTCATAGGCGGCGCAAACCTCGACGTGCAGGACCCCTACCTCAAGCGCACGCTGCTCGATCTGTCGCAGACCGCCACCATCAACGACAGCCTCAAGCTGGCGCGCGCGGTGCTCTCCGAGCTGGGCCATATCAACACGCTCCACAAGCCGCACGTCGAGCAGGCCGGCTTCGCGGTGCTGAAATCGCCCGACATCCCGTCGATACTGGTCGAGACCGCGTTCATCAGCAACCCGCAGGAGGAGCGCAGGCTGCGCGATCCGGCCTACCAGAACAGGATGGCCGACGCGATGCTGGCGGGCATCAAGCGCTACTTCGCGCAGAATCCCCCGCTCGCGCGCGAGCGGCTGGCACAGGTTCCGTGATGCGGTATCCGAAGCGTTGCTCCACTTGGCGCGCCACTCGTTCGCGATGGTGCGGCGGGATCACGGGGCGCTGAATTGGCGTCCCGTCGCCATTCCTTCCGCCCTTTCTTCCTCTATCTTTTCCTTTTCTCGACATCAGCCGCAATTGCGGGCCCACCCGCGCGCATCGTGGCTGTCCACGACGGCGACACGCTGACCGCGCTGGTGGCACAGCGGCAGATTCGCGTGCGTCTCATCGATATCGACGCGCCCGAGCTGGCGCAGCCTTTCGGCGCGCGCTCGAAACAGTCGCTCTCGGAGTTGTGCTTCGGCAAACCGGCGGAACTGGAGGTGCGCAGTCTCGACCGCTACGGCCGCACGCTGGCGCAGGTCGTGTGCGCCGGCAAGGACGCCAACGCCGAGCAGGTGCGCCGCGGCTATGCCTGGACCTACACCAGATACGCGCCCCGGGATTCGCCGCTGTACGCGCTGGAGCATGAAGCGCGCAGCGCCCGCCGCGGGCTGTGGGGCGACCCCGCACCGGTCGCGCCCTGGGACTGGCGGCGCAACGGCCGGCAAGCCTCCACAAGAAACGTTGCGGCGATCAGTCGAGCGCCTTGACCATGTCATCGACGGTCTTCTTGGCGTCCCCGAAGACCATCATCGTCTTTTCCATGTAGAAAAGCGGGTTGTCGAGACCGGCATAACCCGAGGCCATGGAGCGCTTGTTGACGAGCACGGTGCGCGCCTTCACCACGTCGAGGATCGGCATGCCGTAGATCGCGCTGCCCTTCTCGTAGGCGAGCGGGTTCACCACGTCGTTCGCCCCCAGCACCAGCGCGACGTCGGTGGTGCCGAACTCGCTGTTGATGTCCTCCATCTCGAACACCTGGTCGTAGGGGACTTCGGCTTCCGCGAGCAGCACGTTCATGTGCCCCGGCATGCGCCCCGCGACCGGGTGGATCGCATAGCGCACGTTGACGCCTTTCTCGGCGAGCTTGTGCGCGAGTTCCTTCACCGCGTGCTGCGCCCGCGCCACGGCGAGCCCGTAGCCGGGCACGATGATCACCGACTCGGCATTGGACATGAGGAACGCCGCGTCGTCGGCCGATCCCGAGCGCACCGTCTTCTGCTCCGCGCCTTCAGCCGACGTGCCTTCGGCCGCGCCGAAACCGCCGAGGATGACGCTCAGGAACGCGCGGTTCATCGCCTTGCACATGATGTACGAGAGGATCGCGCCCGACGACCCCACCAGCGAGCCGGCGATGATGAGCATGGAATTGTTGAGCGAAAAGCCGATGCCCGCCGCGGCCCACCCGGAATAGCTGTTCAGCATGGAGATCACGACCGGCATGTCGGCGCCGCCGATCGGGATGATGATCAGTACGCCGAGCACGAAAGCGATGGCCGCCATGATCGCGAACGGCGTCCAGCCCTGGTCGGAAGCGAGAAAGAACGCGACGCCGAAGCCGATCATCACCAGCGCAAGCACGAGGTTGAGCCAATGCTGACCCTTGAACACCACCGGGGCGGACGAGAAGAGACGGAAGTGCTTGCCCAACCCCGCCAGCTTGCCGAACGCGATGACCGACCCCGAAAACGTGATGGCGCCGACGAACGTGCCGATGAAAAGCTCCAGCCGATTGCCCACCGGCATCGGATCCGGCACGCCGAATGCGGCCGGATTGTTCACCGCCGCGACGGCGATCAAGACCGCCGCCATGCCCACCAGAGAATGCATCGCCGCCACCAGTTCCGGCATCTGCGTCATCTGCACGCGCCGCGCCACCACCGCGCCGAGCGCGCCCCCGATCAGCATCGCGAGCAGTATGTATTCGATATGGCCCTTGGCGACGACGGCGAGCGTGGTGATGACCGCGATCGCCATGCCCGCCATGCCGAAATAGTTGCCGCGGCGCGCGGTCTCCGGATGCGACAACCCTTTGAGCGCCAGAATGAAGCACACCGACGCCACGAGGTACCACAGCGCGACGAGATTCGCGCTCATGCCGCGCTCCGCGGCTGCGAGAGATCAATCCTCACGCTTCTCCCCTTTTCCCGGTTTCTTCTTGAACATCTCCAGCATGCGCTGCGTCACCAGAAAGCCGCCCGCGACGTTGACGGATGCGAGCGCGACGGCGATGACCCCCATCGTCGAGCCGAGATCGAGCGCCTGCGCGCCGGCGGCGAGAATCGCGCCCACGATGATCACGCTCGAGATCGCGTTGGTCAGGCTCATGAGCGGGGTGTGCAGCGCCGGTGTCACGTTCCAGATGACGTGGTAGCCGACGAACACCGCGAGCACGAAGATGATGAGGTTGATGATGGTCGGGTCGATGGCTTCGGTCATGTTCAGCCTTTTCTCGTTACTTCACCGTCCATGCACATCAGCGTGCCGGCGATGATCTCGTCTTCCCGGTCGATCCTGAATACTCCGGTCTTCGCATCCAGCATGAGGCCCAGAAAATTGAGCAGATTGCGCGCGTAGAGCGCGCTCGCGTCCGCGGCCACCAGCGCCGGGAGATTCGTGATGCCGATCAGCGTGACACCGTGCTTCACCACGGTCCTGTCACGCTCGGACAGCGGGCAGTTGCCCCCCTGCTCCACCGCCATGTCCACGATCACCGAGCCCGGTCTCATGCTCATCACCATTTCTTCGGTGACGAGCACCGGCGCCGGGCGGCCGGGAATGAGCGCGGTGGTGATCACGATGTCCGCCTGCCTGATGCGCTCGGCCACCAGCGCCGCCTGGCGCTTGCGATAGTCGTCGCCCATCTCGCGCGCGTAGCCGCCCTGCCCTTTTGCAAGCTCCTTCTCCGCTTCGGTAAGCGGCACCTCGATGAATTTTGCGCCGAGCGACTCGACCTGTTCCTTGGTTTCGGGTCGCACGTCCGTCGCTTCTACCACGGCGCCCAGCCGCTTCGCCGTGGCAATCGCCTGCAATCCCGCCACGCCGACACCCATCACCACGACGCGTGCCGCCTTCACCGTTCCGGCGGCAGTCATCAGCATCGGCATGAGGCGCCCGTAGGCGTTCGCCGCCATGAGCACCGCCTTGTAGCCGCCGATGTTGGCCTGCGACGAAAGCACGTCCATGTTCTGCGCGCGGGAGATGCGCGGCAGCGCTTCCATGGCGAACGCGGTAATACCGTGCTGCGCCAGCGCCGCGATGCCGTCCTTGTCGTGAGGATTGAGCAGGCCGATCAGGATCTGCCCGCGCCGCAATTGCGCAAGCTCCTGATGACCGGGGGCGCGCACCCTGAGCACGAGGTCGCACTGCTGGTACACCTCCGCGGCCGACGCAACCATCGTTGCGCCGGCCGCGGTGAACTGTTCGTCCGGGATGCTGGAGCCCGTGCCCGCGCCGGATTGAATGACGACGGCATGGTGCCCGGAAGCCATCAGTTTTTTTACCGTTTCGGGTGTCGCCGCGACGCGGGTCTCGTTCGCGCGCGTTTCGGCCGGAATGCCGAACCTCATCTACCGTGGCTCCTTCCCTGTGTGCGGCAGGCGGCCGCGTCGGCATTATAAAGGAATCGGTCAGCCGGCCGCGTGCCTGCATGCGAACGCTTCTCGAAAGACGCAACGAGAACCGTGCCGGCGAACGAACCGCGCGCGATCGCGTCCGGCATGCGGCGCGCAGCTATAATTTCTCATGCCTGAGATCAGAGTACTGCCGGACCAGCTCGTCAATCAGATCGCCGCCGGCGAAGTGGTCGATCGCCCGGCCGCAGCGCTGAAGGAGCTGCTCGAGAACAGCGTCGATGCCGGCGCGCACGAGATCGCGATCCAGTTGACCGAGGGCGGCACGCATCTCATACGCGTGGACGATGACGGCAGCGGCATCCCGCGCGAGGAGCTGCCGCTCGCGCTCGCGCGCCATGCCACCAGCAAGATCGCCACGCACTCGGACCTCGAGCGGGTCGCCACGCTGGGATTCCGGGGTGAGGCGCTCGCGAGCATCGCGAGCGTCTCGCGCCTGAAGCTCACCAGCCGCCGCAGCGGCGAGCGGCACGCATGGACCGTTTCGGCAACCGGACCCGAGCCGTCCCCCGCCTCCCCCGCGTCGCTGCCCCGCGGGACCAGCGTCGAAGTCCACGATCTTTACTTCAATACGCCGGCGCGCCGCAAGTTCCTGAAATCCGCGGCGACGGAGTATGCCCATTGCGAAGAAGCCTTCAAGCGTATCGCGCTGTGCCGCAACGACATCGTCTTTACGCTGCACCATAACGGACGCGCGCAGCGGCACCTCAAGGCCCAATCCGCCACTGAGCGGCTCACCGCGCTGCTCGGGGAGAATTTCGGCGGAACGTCGCTTGCCGTGGACGAAACGGCAGGCGGACTGGCATTGCACGGCCGCATCGGGCTTCCCGAGCACGCCGGTTCGGCCCGCGACACGCAGTACCTGTTCGTGAACGGAAGGTTCGTGCGCGACCGGCTGCTCGCCCACGCCATACGCCAGGCCTATCAGGACGTCCTGCATCACGATCGTCATCCCGCGTTCGTGCTGTTTCTGGAGATCGACCCCGAACGCGTGGACGTCAACGTGCATCCGACCAAGAGCGAAGTTCGCTTTCGCGATGCCCGCAGCATGCATCAGTTCGTGTTCCATGCGCTCCACAAGGCGCTCGCGAGAACGGCGGTCGGTGAGTCACCCTCCGGCATCGCGCCGGAAGAGCCGCGTGCCGCAATGCCCACATACCCCATGCAGGGCACGATCGGCCTGCACGTCGCGCAACCTGCGATGTTTTACGAGACGCTGTTCGGCGCCCGACCGGACACAGCCGGACTTCCGGCAGCGGGTGACGCAGGAGCAGCGCCGCCGCTGGGATACGCCCTTGCGCAACTCGGAGGGGTCTACATCCTCGCCCAGAACGAAACGGGACTGGTGATCGTGGACATGCACGCGGCCCACGAGCGCATCATGTACGAGAAACTGAAAGGCGCTCTGGACGCCCGGCGCATTCCCATGCAGCCGCTGCTCGTGCCGGTGACGTTCGAGGCCCCGGCGCTCGACGTGGCGACCGCGGAGGAGCATCCGGACCTGCTGCACACCCTCGGCTTCGACGTCGGCGTGTTGGGCCCCGCTGCGCTCGCGGTCCGGGGCGTCCCGGCGATGCTGCGGGATGCCGACGTCCGCAAGCTCGCCTGCGACGTGCTGCGCGAAGTGCGCGAAGCGGGCGCAAGCCGCGTGCTCACGGAACAGCGCGACGAACTGCTCGGCACCATGGCCTGCCACGCCGCAGTGCGCGCCAACCGGCGGCTCACGGTGCCGGAAATGAATGCGCTGCTGCGGGAAATGGAAGAAACCGAGCGTTCCGGGCTGTGCAATCACGGCCGCCCGACGTGGCGCCAGATTTCCATGGCGGAGCTCGACCGTCTCTTCATGCGCGGGCGCTGAAACGCCGATGGCGAAATCGCCGCCTGCCATCCTGCTGTTGGGCCCGACCGCAAGCGGCAAGACCGCGGTTGCCGTGGCGCTGGCGGAGCAGCTCGGCTGCGAGATCGTGAGCGTGGACTCGGCCCAGGTCTACCGCCACATGAACATCGGCACGGCGAAACCGCAAGCCGACGTGCTCGCCCGCGTGCCGCATCATCTGCTCGACCTCGTCGAGCCGCACGAAACCTATTCCGCGGCGCGCTTCCGCGACGATGCGTTGACCGCGATGCGCGAAATCACCGAGCGCGGCAGGATCCCGCTGCTGAGCGGCGGGACGATGCTCTACTACCAGGCGCTCACCGAGGGGTTGAACGAACTGCCGGAAGCCGATCCTGCGATCCGGCTGGTGATCGACACCATGGCGGCCGATTCGGGATGGCCCGCGCTGCACCGGGAGCTCGCCCGCGTGGATCCGGAGACCGCGGAACGGCTGGAACCGAACGACGCGCAGCGCATCCAGCGCGCCCTCGAAGTCTATTACCTCACCGACAAGCCGCTCTCCGTTCTTATCAGCAAGCCGAAGTACGTTTACTTTCCTTACACCCCGATACGGATCGCGCTCGTCCCGAACGACCGGGCACGGCTGCATGAGCGGATCGAAAGGCGCTTCGAAGACATGCTGGAGCTGGGCCTCATCGGAGAAGTGCGCCGGCTGCGCTCGCAGTACGCGCTCGATCCGGAGATGCCCGCCATGCGCTGCGTCGGTTACCGGCAGGTGTGGCAGTATCTCGACGGTGCGTTCGGTCTTGCAACGCTGCGCGAAAAAGGTGTTGCGGCGACGCGCCAGCTCGCCAAGCGGCAGCTCACGTGGCTGCGCGCCATGAGCAACGTCACCCCGTTCGATTGCCTGGCGGAAAACGTTTCAGAGCAGGTGCACGACTTTCTCAAGCGCGCGCTCGACGCCGCAGCGATCGAGGTCCCGGCGAAAGAGAGCTGACGCCGGTTCAGCGGATGCGCTGGGAAAGCGAGCTCAGAAACTCGGAGAGCAGCTCGTGGTTGCGCGTGAGCCGCAGCTTCATGTCCCCGCCCAGACTTTTGATCTCGACGTAGAGCACCGGGCGCAGCAGCGCGATCGCGGCGAGCGCCAAACCCGACAGGAAGACGCCGCCGCACACGTAAATGATGTCGATGTTGCCCGCCGGGACCAGGTGCGGGGGCAGCAAGGCTGCTGCCGCGCCCGCGCCGGCAAGCGCGAAACCCAGCACCACCATCCACCAGCGGGTGTATTTCACGACCGCAAGACGCGTGATCGCGCGCAGCGGATAGACCGTCTGATGGTCGCGTCCCCGTATGATGAGGCGCCGATCGGTCAGGATCAGCTGGTTCATTCCGCCGGTGTCGACGACCTCCACGTTGTCGACCATGCTTTCCCCGCGTGCGAGTTCAAGCTCGTAGCCGCGCAGCAGCCGCCTGTCGGTCGTTATGCGGCTCGGCGCCTGTTGCGGCGCCTGCGCGTTTTCCTCGGCGGGTACATCCGCCACGCCGCTGAATGTAGGCTCGCGCCGCTCGTCTTCCGGCTCGACAGTCCGATGCGCGCGGCCGGCGTCGTCGTTCATGCCTCGTCCCCGTTCCTGCGCTTTACCCAGGCGCTGGCCCAGCCACGGGCGAATGTGATCCTGACTTCGTCGTCGCGCGCAATCTCGGCGCTGTCGCGCACGATGCGTCCGGCCGCGGTGGAGGTGATGCTGTAGCCCCGCTCCAGCACGTGCTGCGGGTTGAGATGCTTGAGGTGCGCCTCGGTGCGGCTCAGCACGCCGGCGGCGGTTTCGAGCCGGCGGTTGATCGCGTGCTGCAGGCGCCGCGCGAACTCCTGCTGCTCGCGCAGCATGCGCAGCGGATCGACCCGTGCCGACTTGACCTGCCCGCCGAGCTGCCGGACATGCCAGACCTGCTCCTGCAGCGCGCGCTGCCAGCAAGCGCGCATGCGCGCCACGAGATGGCGCAGCGACGCCGTGCGCTCGCGTATCCTCTCCCTGGGATGCACCAGCCGGCGGGAAAGGTAGTCCAGCCGCTGCATGCGCTGCTCCAGCGCGCGCAGCGCCACCCGTGACAGGCGCTGCCGCCAATGACTCAGCTTCCGTTCCAGTTCCGCGCAGTCGGGCGTGGCAATTTCGGCCGCGGCGGTCGGCGTGGGGCCGCGCACGTCCGCCACGAAGTCGGCGATCGTGAAATCGGTCTCGTGTCCGATGCCGGTGACGACCGGTATCGGGCAGGCATGAATCGCCCGCGCCACGACTTCCTCGTTGAACGCCCACAGATCCTCGATGCTCCCGCCGCCGCGGCACACGATCAGCACATCGCACTCCGCGCGCGCGGCGGCGCTACCGACTGCGGCCGCGATCCTCGGCGCCGCGCCCTCGCCTTGCACCGGTGCCGGATAGACGATGATGGACGCAGGCGGCATGCGCCGCTTCAGGGTCGTCAGCACGTCACGCAGGGCGGCGGCCTGCAGCGACGTGACGACACCGATCGTCCGCGGAAAGGCAGGCAGCGGACGCTTGCCCTGCGGATCGAACAGGCCTTCGCGGTCGAGACGCTGCTTCAGTTTCTCGTAGGCCTCGTAAAGCGCGCCGAGCCCCGAGCGCCGCATCGTCTCGACGTTCAACTGGAACTTGCCGCGCGCCTCGTAGAGCGTCGGGCAGGCGCGCACCTCGACCTGCATTCCGTTCTCCGGCCGCCAGTCGAGATGCTGAAGCCGGTGCCTGAATATCACGCACTCCACCTGGGCATCCTGATCCTTCAGGGTGAAGTAGCAGTGCCCCGAATCGTAGCGCTTGAGATTGGACAGCTCGCCGCGCACCCACATCAGCGGGAGATTGCGCTCCAGCAACTCGCGGGCGAGCCGGTTGAGCTCGCTCACCGACACGACGGTTTGTGCTACCGGGATGGAAAGCTCGAGCATCGTTACAGGCGTTGGTTTTCCGGTGCGAATCTGTCAAATCCCCGCTGCAATGTCAATGCTGGCGAAGCCGATCGGAAAAGCGCTTGACCTCGGGCGCGCGGCGGTGGAACCTTGAGGCCCGCCACGATCGATCGAACTGCTGCATGGATGCCGGAATGCGCGCCGAACAGGCCGGCGGCGACAAGGATGCCCCGCTGCGGGAGGACATCCGGCTGCTCGGACGACTGCTCGGAGAAACGCTGCAGGAACAAGAGGGACCGGAGCGCTTTTCCCTGGTGGAGGACATCCGTCGCACCGCGGTGCGCTATCGCCGCGACGGCGATCACGCCGCACGCGAGGCGCTCGAGGGGCTGCTGAACGCGCTCGATCACGAGACTGCGATCTCGGTGGTGCGCGCCTTCACCTTTTTCTCGCAGCTCGCCAACATCGCCGAGGACCTGCACCACAATCGCCGCCGGCACGCTCACCAGATCGCAGGTTCGCCGCCGCAGCAAGGCACGCTGCCACACGCGCTCGCGCGGCTGCAAGGGATACACAAGGACACGGCGCTGGACGCAATGCTGCGGAATGCGCTGGTAGCACCGGTGCTGACGGCGCATCCGACCGAGGTTCAGCGCAAGAGCATGCTGGACTGCCAGCTCGAGATCGCGCGCCTGCTGGCCGAGCGCGACCGCGCCGCCCTCACCCCCGCCGGATGGCGCGCCAACGACGAGGCGCTGCGACGCGTGATTCTGGTCATGTGGCAGACGCGGATTTTGAGGACGATGCACCTCACGGTGCACGACGAGATCGAAAACGGACTCACGTACTTTCGCCGCACCTTTCTGGGCGCCGTGCCCGAGCTGCACGCGGACGTCGAAGATCTGCTCGTCGGGCATTTCGGCTCGCCCGACTATCGGCTGCCGGGGCTCCTGAAGATCGGCAACTGGATCGGCGGCGATCGCGACGGCAATCCTTATGTGACTCACGAAGTCATGCTGCATGCGGCGCAGAGCCAGTCGGCTCTCGCTCTCGACCATCACTTGCGCGAAGTGAACGAGCTTGCCTCCGAGTTGAGCATGGCCGATAGGCTGGCGGGCACGACACCCGCGCTGCGCGAACTCGCGGAGGCTTCACCCGACCGCTCGGAGCACCGTCGCGATGAACTTTATCGCCGGGCGCTGATCGGCATCAAAGCCCGGCTCGAAATGACGGCGCGGCGGCTGGGACACCGCGGACAGGATTCCGCTGCGAACGATGGCAGCGGATATAGCGATTGCGAGGAGTTCATGCGCGACCTTGTCACGCTGTCCGATTCGCTGGAACGCAATCGCGGCTCGCGCATCGCGCGCGGACGCCTGCGGCGACTGCGGCACGCGGTGCAGGCGTTCGGTTTTCATCTGTGCGCGCTCGACATGCGCCAGCACAGCGGCGCGCATGAACGTGTCGTTACGGAATTGCTTGCGGGCGCAGGCGTGCAACCCCACTACGCCAGCCTCGCGGAAAACGAACGAATCGACCTACTGCTGCGCGAACTGGCTACGGTGCGTCCCCTCGTATCCCGCCACGTGGAGTACGGTGCCGATACCCGCAGCGAACTTGCAGTCTTCGATGCCGCGTCGAAAATACATGCACGCTACGGCCCGCAGGCTTTGCCGAACTATGTCATTTCGAAAACCGAAGGCCTGAGCGACATGCTGGAAGTCGCCCTGCTGCTCAAGGAATGCGGCCTGCTGGTCGCGGGCTCGCAGCCGGCATCCGCGATCAACATCGTGCCGCTGTTCGAAATGATCGGCGACCTGCGCCGCTGCGCCGGCATCATGGATGCCTTGCTCAGGCTGCCCTGGTACCGCAAGCTGTTGACCAGCCGGGGCAACGCACAGGAAGTCATGCTGGGCTACTCGGACAGCAACAAGGACGGCGGCTTCCTCACCTCCAACTGGGAGCTGTACAAGGCGGAAGTGGATCTCGTCCGGGTATTCGTAAAACATGGCCTCTCCCTGAGGCTGTTTCATGGCCGCGGCGGGACGGTGGGCCGGGGCGGCGGCCCCAGCTACCAGGCGATCCTCGCGCAGCCGCCGGGCAGCGTGAACGGGCACATACGCATCACCGAGCAGGGAGAAGTCATCGCCAGCAAGTACTCCGACCCGGAGATCGGACGACGCAACCTGGAAGCACTCGTAGCCGCGACGCTGGAAGCGACTCTCGCGGCCGGGGAGCGCGCAGAGGACGACCCGCTGTGGCATGAAGCGATGGAAGAGTTGAGCGGGCACGCTTATCGCGCCTACCGCAGCCTGGTCTACGAGACGCCCGGATTCACCGAGTTCTTCCGCGAGGCGACCCCGATCGTTGAAATGGCAGAACTGCGCATCGGCAGCCGCCCGCCTTCGCGCAAGGCATCGTGGGAAATCGCGGACCTGCGCGCGATCCCGTGGGTATTCAGCTGGTCGCTCTCCCGCATCATGCTGCCCGGATGGTATGGCTTCGGCACCGCCTTCCGGCGCTTCATCGAGAACAGGCGTCACGACGGCTTGGACGTGCTGCGCGCCATGCACCGGGAATGGCCTTTCTTCAATGTGCTGCTCTCCAATATGGACATGGTGATGGCGAAGTGCGATCTCGGCATCGGTGCGCGTTACGCCGATCTCGTGCGCAGCGACGGATTGCGCATCCTGGTCTACGAGCGGATACGCGAGGAATGGCAGCTCACGGCGCGCGCGCTGTCCGAAATCACCGGCCAGCGCGACTTCCTGGAGGCGAATCCTGCGCTCGCCCGCAGCCTGCGCAACCGTTCGCCCTACATCGATCCCCTCAATCACCTGCAGGTCACACTCCTGGGCAGGTTGCGCGCCGGCGATCGCGACGAAGTCGTCAAGCGCGCGATCCTGCTCACCATCAACGGCATCGCATCCGGGCTCCGGAACAGCGGCTGAAGGCGGGCCCGGCAGCGCTGCAGCCCGTCACTCATCCACAAGCCGGGCCGTCCCGGCACCGCCCCGGGCTTGCTGCGCCGCACCCAAGGGAGAGAATCGTACAAGTACCTGTTATTGCGTTGTAAAACCCCGGCATAAAATTTAATCGCGCCAATAAATTCCCATTACCGGGGATTCACTTAGCCGCTTTGTTTACAAGCTGTCCACACGGTTATCCCCAGAGCAGGTGGAAAATACAAAATCCCATTCTTCGTGATTGGCTTAAACCGCATTCGTAAAGCGATCTGTAAGAACCGGCTTGCTGAAAGCGGAGTGCGCGGATAAAGTTACGCCCAGTTTTTGGGGAGCCCACTATTGTTTGCAATCATCGAAGCGGCGGGCTGGCCGATCTGGCCGCTGCTGCTTTGCTCGGTCGTTGCGCTTGCCATCATCGGCGAGCGCTGGTGGTCCCTGCGCCAGAGCGTGGTCATGCCGAAGCATCTGCTCGCGCAGGTGGTGCAGGAATACCGCCAGAACGGCATCAATGCCCAGCTCTTGTCCCGGCTTTACGAAAACTCCCCGCTCGGCGTCATCTTCGCGGCCGGACTCAAGAACGTGAAGACTACGCCGGCCATCATGAGGGAGTCTGTCGAAGAGGCGGGCCGTCTGGTCGCGATCGAACTGGAACGGTTTCTCACCAGCCTCGGCACCATCTCGGCGATCGCTCCGCTGCTGGGACTGTTCGGGACCGTAATCGGGATGATCGAAATCTTCGGTTCCCAGGGCCCCCAGGGCAGCAATCCGCTCATGCTGGCGCACGGCATATCGATCGCCCTCTACAACACGGCCTTCGGGCTGGTCGTGGCGGTTCCCAGCATGATCTTCTACCGCTATTTCCGCGCCAAGGTGGACGCCATGCTGGTCGACATGGAACTGCAGGCGATCAAACTGGTGGAAGTGGTGCACGGAGACCGGCCGGCGTAGAACCATGCAGTTTCGAACCCGCACCTTCAGGGAAGAGCCGGAGATCAATTTCATCCCGCTGATCGACGTGCTGCTGGTGATCCTGATCTTCCTCATGGTGACCACCACGTACTCGCGCTATGCCGAGCTGCAGATCAACCTGCCCACCGCCGAGGCGGGCAAGCCGCCCGAGCGTCCCGAACAGATCGACGTGGCGGTGGACGCACAGGGCAAGTACCTGGTCAACAAGTCGCCGGTCGCCTTCAACGGCCCCGAAGCCTTCAGTCAGGAGTTGAAGCGCGCTGCGGGCAACATGAAAGAGCCGGTGATCATCATAGGCGCGGATGCCAATGCGCCGCATCAATCCGTGATCAACATCATGGAGGCGGCGCGGATCGCAGGCTACGGCAAGATAACCTTCACGACGCAGTCGAAGCCCAACTAGGGTGCACGCCGCAAACCGGCTGCGCGACACTCGCGGTTTTCCCATGCGCTGGCTGGAACGACACTGGTATCGGATCACGCCGCTGTGTTTCCTGCTTGTGCCGGTCAGCCTCGTGTTTCTGGCCGCGGTGGCGCTGCGCCGGGTCCTCTACCGCACGGGGCTATTGAGGGTGATCAGGACTCCGGTTCCGGTCATCGTCGTCGGCAACATCACGGCGGGCGGCACTGGCAAAACACCGTTGGTGGCGTGGCTCGCCGGTTTTCTGCGCGCACGCGGGATGCATCCCGGCGTGGTGAGCAGAGGTTACGGCGGCCGCCATCGGGCGCCGGCCGCGGTCCCCGCGGGCGGCGATGCGGTGACTTTCGGCGACGAAGCGGTGCTGCTCGCGCGGATCTGCGAAGGCCCGGTCTGGGTGGGGCACGACCGCGCGGCGACCGCGCTTGCGCTGCTCGCCTCGGCGCCCGAGTGCAACGTCATCGTGAGCGACGATGGCCTGCAGCACTATCGCCTCGGGCGCGATATCGAAATCGCCGTCGTCGACGGGCGGCGCGGCGCCGGCAACGGCCTGATGCTGCCGGCGGGACCGCTGCGCGAACCCGGCTCGAGACTTGGGAGCGTGGACGCCATCGTGGTCAACGTGAGCGAATCCGCGACGGTGGCGCTGAAAACGGTGAAGCCGGCCGCCTACGCCATGACCGTCAGCGGCAATGAGTTCTACAACCTGCTGAACCCCGAGCGCCGGGTGGGCCCGGAGCACTTTCGCGGCCGCAACGTGCATGCTGTAGCCGGCATCGGGCGCCCGGACCGTTTCTTCCAGCTGCTGCGGCGGCTCGACATCGACATCACCGCGCACCCCTTTTCCGACCACCACGCCTACGTCGCGAACGACATTTCATTCCCGGATGCCGAGTGCATCCTGATGACCGAAAAGGATGCGGTAAAATGCGGCAGGTTTGCGCACGAGCGGCACTGGGTGTTACCGGTCAGGGCCGATCTCGACGCCGCGTTCGGCGAGCTGATGCTCGCACAACTGCAGAAGGCCCGGCATGGATCCTAAGCTGCTCGACATACTGGTGTGCCCGCTCTGCAAGGGTCCACTCCTGTACCGCAAAACCCAGAACGAGCTGCTGTGCAAGGCCTGCCGCCTGGGCTATCCGGTACGCGACGATATTCCGGTCATGCTGGAGGAGGAAGCGCGCAAGCTGCCCGCGGAAGAAGAAGTCTAAGAGTGCCCCCTCCAGGGATGGACTTCGTCGTCATCATCCCAGCGCGCTACGGGTCTTCGCGCTTCCCGGGCAAACCTCTCGCCGAACTCGGCGGGAAGCCGATGGTCGTTCACGTTGCGGAGCGCGCGCTGAAAAGCGGCGCGCGCGAAGTGCTGATCGCCACCGATCACCGCGCGATCGCGGACGCCGTACGGGACCACGGGCACACCGCGGTGATGACCCGTCGCAGCCATGCTTCCGGTACCGACCGGCTCGCCGAGGTCGTGGCCCAACGCCGTTATCCCGCAGCGCGCATCGTGGTCAACGTGCAGGGCGACGAACCGCTGATCGAGCCCGCGCTCATCCGCAGGGTGGCGGAAAAACTTGCGGGGCAGCGGGCGGCGCAGATCGCAACAGCGTGCACGCCGATTCGCAGCGTCCCCGACTTCATCAATCCGAACGTGGTCAAGGTCGTGCTGGACAGCGACAGCTACGCTCTGTACTTCAGCCGCGCCGCCATACCGTACCCGCGCGACGCAGCGGTGCAATCCGGGGGGCTTTTCACCAGGCTGCCCCACGGGGTGCCTGTTTACCGTCACCTCGGCATTTATGCCTATCGCTGCGGCTTCCTGCAGCGTTTCGCGAAGCTCAAGCCCGTGAGCATCGAGCGCATCGAGGCGCTCGAGCAGCTGCGCGCTTTGGCACACGGTTTTCGCATCAGCGTCTTTATCACGAGGCGGGCGCCGCATCCCGGAATCGACACGCCCGATGACCTGGTGCGCGCCCGTGCTCTCTTGAATCAGAACCGGTAAGCGCGGGTTTCTCGACACATCAAAACCCGATATACTTCCCGCCCTTTCACTGACGCCCTTCTCTGCCGGCAGTCGTAGACCGTATGCGCATCCTGTTACTCGGCCTGCCCGGCGCGGGCAAAGGCACGCAGGCCCAGTTCCTCATCGAGAAGTTTGGCATCCCGCAGATATCGACCGGCGACATGCTGCGCGCGGCGATCAAGGTGGGAACCCCGCTCGGGCTGGAGGCCAAGGAATACATGGACCGCGGCGCGCTGGTCCCGGACCACATCGTCATCGAGCTGGTGCGGGAGCGCGTGAAGCAGCCCGACTGCGCCCACGGCTTCATCATGGACGGATTCCCCCGCACGCTGCCCCAGGCCGAGGCGCTGCACGCCGCCGGCCTCGACATCGATCACGTCATCGAAATCGAAGTGAGCGACAACGAGATTCTGCGCCGCATGAGCGGCCGACGCGTCCACCTCCCGTCGGGCCGTTCGTACCACATCGAATTCAAGCCCCCCAAAGTGCCCGGCAAGGATGACGTGACCGGGGAGCCGCTGGCGCAACGCCCCGACGACAACGAAGCAACGGTGCTGAAGCGCATCGCCACCTACCACTCGCAAACCAAGCCGCTCGTCAACTAATACCTCAAATGGGCGGGGAGCGGCGATCCGCGCGCGCCGCATTACGTAAACATCTACGGCACCGGCTCGGTGGAGCACATCCGCGACAAGATCTTCGCGGCGCTCGCCGCCAAGCACACCTGACCCGCCATTAGGGCGGCCGCGCAAGCTGCGGTAAAATGCCGGCTTTCCCCGTAGCCGCGCTTCGCATCCCCCGTGGCAGTCCGCAACGCCCTTTATGCACAATCCGGCGGCGTAACCGCCGTCATCAACGCGACGGCCTGCGGCGTGATCGAGACCGCGCGCAGGCACCGCGACCGGATCGGCAAGGTCTACGCGGGGCGCGACGGCATCATCGGCGTGCTGACCGAAGACCTGATCGATACCTCACGCGAGACGCCGGCCCGGATACGTGCGCTGCGCCATACGCCTGCCGGCGCGTTCGGCTCCTGCCGCTACAAGCTGAAGGGGCTCGACGAGAACCGCGCGCAGTACGAGCGGTTGATGGAAGTGTTCAAGGCGCACAACATCGGCTATTTTCTCTACAACGGCGGCAACGATTCCGCGGACACGACGCTCAAGGTATCGCAGCTCGCGGACGAGTCGGGCTATCCCGTTGCTTGCATCGGCATCCCCAAGACCGTGGACAACGATCTGGTCGGTACCGATAGCTGTCCCGGTTTCGGTTCCGTAGCCAAGTACGTGGCGACCAGCATGCGCGAAACGGGATTTGATGTCGCCTCGATGGCGCGCACTTCCACCCGCGTCTTCGTACTCGAGGTCATGGGCCGTCACGCGGGCTGGATCACCGCCGCGTGCGGACTGGCTGCGGAAAAAGCGGGCGATGCGCCGCACATCCTGCTGTTTCCGGAGCTGCCCTTCGAGGCGGAACCGTTTCTCGCGCGGGTCGAAGCGGTGGTGAAACAGCATGGCTACTGCACCATCGGAGTTTCTGAAGGGCTGAAGGACAAGGACGGGAAGTTTCTCTCCGAATCGGGCATGCGCGATGCGTTCGGCCACGCCCAGCTCGGCGGTGTCGCGCCGCGCATAGCGGGGCTGGTTCGCAACCGCTACGGCTATCGCTGCCATTGGGCGGTTGCGGATTATCTGCAGCGCGCCGCCCGGCACATCGCCTCCAGAGTCGACGTGGAGCAGGCGTATGCGGTGGGCAAGGCCGCAATCGAGCTCGCCGTGAAAGGCAGGACGGCCGTAATGCCGGTGATCGTGCGCAAGTCGGACCGGCCCTATCGATGGACCATCGGGACGGGGTTGCTCAAGGACATCGCCAACCGGGAAAAGATGGTGCCGCGCGATTTCATCACGACGGACGGTTTTCACATCACGCCGCGCTGTCGCCGCTATCTCGCTCCGCTCATCGTGGGCGAGGATCCCCCTCCCTTCAAGAATGGCCTTCCGCTGTACGTGAAACTCAGGAACGCGCCGGTCCGCAGGAAACTCCAAACGGAGTTCAAGATCTGAACGCATTTATGAGGCCTGCAACGCGCCCGCCAGCTCTGCGAAGTGCAGGCTGCCTGCGGCGCATTCTATAATGCGAACTCCTGCAGGCCCTCCTCTCGCATGAGAGAGGAGCGCATGCACTCGACATGCTGTCCGGGTAACCGGAACCGGCGCTGCAGCGATAGTTGTGGGTTCTCTTAGAGGCAAAACGGCCAGCCGCACATAAAATGGCCGGCAATCAACGGGAGTGATCATGTCTTACGGTTTGTTGTTCGCGCTTGTCTGCGCTCTCGCGGGACTGGCCTACGGCCTGTACTCGATCAAGTGGATCCTGGCCCAACCGAGCGGGAACGAGCGCATGCGCGAGATCGCGGGCGCGATCCAGACCGGCGCCACGGCCTATCTGTGGCGCCAATACAAGACCATCGCCATCGTCGGTGTGGTGCTGTTCCTGGTGATCGGCCTCGGCCTGCAGTCCTGGTCCACCGCGTTCGGCTTCCTGGTCGGCGCGGTGCTCTCCGGCGCGGCGGGCATCATCGGCATGAACGTCTCCGTGCGATCCAACGTGCGTACGGCGGAAGCCGCGCGCAAGGGCATCAATCCCGCGCTCGAGGTGGCGTTCCGCGGCGGCGCGGTGACCGGCATGCTGGTCGTCGGTCTCGGTTTGCTGGGCGTCACGCTGTTCTACTGGGGACTCCTCGGCAGCGCGCCGCACGGAGCGTCGATCAAGGACATCGCGCACCCGCTGATCGGGCTTGCATTCGGCGGCTCGCTGATCTCGATCTTCGCGCGTCTCGGCGGCGGGATTTTCACCAAGGGCGCTGATGTCGGAGCAGACCTGGTCGGCAAGGTCGAAGCCGGCATTCCGGAGGACGACCCGCGCAACCCCGCCGTGATCGCGGACAACGTCGGCGACAACGTCGGCGACTGCGCCGGCATGGCGGCGGACCTTTTCGAGACCTACGCGGTGACGATCATCGCGACGATGCTGCTCGGCGCGCTGCTCCTCTCCAAGCCCGAGGTCGCGCCGCTGGCCGTCGTCTATCCGCTGGCGCTGGGCGGCGTGTCGATCATCGCCTCGATCATCGGCTGCTTCTTTGTCAAGATACAGCCGGGCCGGAAGATCATGAGCGCGCTCTACAAGGGCGTCATCATCTCGGGCGTGCTGGCGACGATTGCGTTCTACCCGGTCACCGTCTGGCTGATGGGCGACATCAGCACGCAGTATCCCGAATTCTCGGTGATGAGGCTCTTCGGTGCGGCGGTGGTGGGTCTCGTGCTCACCGCGCTCATGGTCGTGATCACCGAGTTCTACACCGCCACCGAGTTTTCGCCCGTGCGCCACGTGGCCTCCGCCTCGACCACCGGGCACGCGACGAACATCATCGCCGGGCTGGGCGTGTCGATGAAAGCGACGGCGCTGCCGGTGATCGCCGTGTGCCTCAGCATCTATGCCGCGTACGAGCTTGCGGGTCTCTACGGCATCGCAATCGCGGCCACGTCCATGCTTTCCATGACGGGCATCATCGTCGCGCTCGACGCCTACGGCCCGATTACCGACAACGCCGGCGGCATCGCCGAGATGGCGGATCTGCCCAAGGAGGTGCGTGCGATCACCGATCCGCTCGACGCCGTGGGCAACACCACCAAGGCGGTGACCAAGGGTTACGCCATCGGCTCCGCGGGATTGGCGGCGCTCGTTCTGTTTGCGGACTACACCCACGCGCTCGAAGCGGCAGGCAAAGCGGTCACCTTTGATCTGTCCGATCCGGCGGTGCTGATCGGGCTATTCATCGGCGGGTTGGTGCCCTACCTCTTCGGCGCGATGGCGATGGAAGCGGTGGGCCGCGCAGCCGGATCCGTGGTGGTCGAAGTGCGCCGCCAGTTCAAGGAGATCCCGGGGATCATGGAAGGCCTGGCCAAACCCGATTACTCCCGCGCAGTCGATATGCTGACGCGCTCGGCGATCAAGGAGATGATCGTGCCCTCACTTTTGCCGGTGCTGATCCCCATCGTGGTCGCGGTCGTGATGAATTTGCTCATGGGGCCCGGCGCAGGCATCAAGGCGCTGGGCGGCGTGCTCGTCGGCACCATCGTGACGGGGCTGTTCGTCGCCATTTCGATGACCACCGGCGGCGGCGCCTGGGACAATGCCAAGAAGTACATCGAGGACGGCAACTACGGCGGCAAAGGCTCTGACGCGCACAAGGCTGCCGTGACGGGCGACACGGTGGGCGATCCGTACAAGGATACGGCCGGGCCGGCGGTCAATCCGCTCATCAAGATCATCAACATCGTGGCGCTGCTGATCGTGCCGCTGCTGTGACAATGGAATGAAATACGCTTTTGAGGACCGCAAAGTAGTCTGCAAGGGCGACTACTGGATCGCGCCGGACGCGATCGTCATCGGCTCGGTGGTGCTGGAGAACAACGCGAGCGTGTGGTTCGGCTGCATCGTGCGCGCCGACAACGACACGGTGACGATCGGCGAAAATTCCCAGCTTCAGGACGGCTGCGTGCTGCACGTCGATCCCGGCTTCCCGATCGCCATCGGCCGCAACGTCAGCGTGGGACACATGGCGATGCTGCACGGGTGCACCATTGGAGACGGAAGCCTGATCGGCATCAAGAGCGTGATCCTCAATGGCGCCAGGATCGGCCGCAACTGCCTGATCGGGGCCAACGCGCTGATCACCGAGGGCAAGGAAATTCCCGATGGTTCGCTGGTGATGGGTTCGCCCGGCAAGGTGGTGCGGGAGTTGAAGCCCGAGGAAATCAAGCGCATCAACAGCGCCTCGGACCACTACGTCGCAAAGTTCAACCGCTATCGCGCGACATTCCGCCCCGACGGAGCCTGAGCGCGATTCCGTCGCGCGGCAGTGCCGCGCGGATCTCATCCGCGTCAGCCGAACAACCCGCCGACGCGCGCCCCGGCCACGCGGTTGACGATGAAGAGGCTCGCCGCGCACAGCACGATGAGTATCACGCCAAGCGCGGCGGCCTGGCTGTGCGAGCCGGCGATGTAGTAGGTGAAAATCCCGATCGGGATCATTTCCCATCCGCCCAGCGTCAGGAACAGCGTCGCGGACGCCTCCTGGATCGACATGATGAAGGAGAACAGCGCGCCGACCAGGATGCCCTTCCATACCAGCGGCGCGGTGATGTCGCGGAAGGTCCTGAGCTTGGTCGCGCCCACGTTCTCCGCCGCCTCCTCCATCGACTTGTGCACGAGCAGCAGCGAAGAGTAGCTGCCGCGCACGGTGTACGGCAGCCGCCGCACCGCCAGCACCAGCGGCAGCACGAACCACATGCTGGTCAGCGCGACGTCGATCACCGGCAGCGGGTAGTGAAACGCGCGGATGTACGCGATGCCGATCGCCGTCCCCGGGATGGCGAGAATCAGCGTGGTCAGCGCGTCCATCGCGCCCCGCCCCACCGTCTTGGTGCGCGCCATGACCCACGCCATCGGCACGCCGATGACCAGACAGATCAGCACCGCCAGGCCGGAAAACATGATGGAGTTCAGGATGAACTTCGGGGTCTCGATGCTCACCTGCCTGAAGTAGTCGAGCGTGTAGTGGACCGGGAACGGCGTGAGCGCCCAGCCCTTCCCCACCGCGGCCAGCACGACGCCTGCGTTGGGAATTGCCGAAATAACGAGCAGCAAGGCGAGAAATCCGACCGCGAGCCAGCGCTGTACCGGCCCCAGCCGCCGGCGCTCGACTTTCGAGTAGGCGAGCGAGCTGTAATCCTTGATCGCGACGTAGTGGCGGGCGACCAGCACGAAGACGACCGCCAGCAGCACCAGCAGCGCCGAGATGACGATGCCCATCCGGAAGATGCGCCGGTCCACGAACTGCACGATGTTGAGATAGGCCTGCACCGCAAGCAGATCCTGGACGCCCACCACCAGCGGCGTGACGAAATCGGCGAAGGTCCAGATGAACACCAGCAGCGCGCCGGAGACATAGCCGGGCGTCATCAGCGGCAGCGTGACGTCGCGAAAGCGCCGCCATCCTTTCGCGCCCATGCCCTGCGCCGCTTCCTCCAGAGACGGGTCCACCTTGGAGAGCGAATCCAGGATGCTCAACGTCATCAGCGGGAACAGATGCACCGTCTCGACCAGCAGCACGCCGTGCCAGCCGTACATGAAATTGATCGGGCGCAGCATGTCGAACCAGTCCATGAGGAACACGTTCACCGTGCCCGCGCGCCCGAGGATGAAGACGAAGCCCAGCACGCCGACAAGCGGCGGCAGGATAAGGGGCAGCATGGTGAGATACGCGAAGAGATTGCGGCCCGGAAAATCGTAGCGGATGATGAGGAACGCCACCGCAATGCCGATGACGGAGGTGGTGATGACCGCCGCCACTCCGAGCACGAGTGAATTCCACAGCGAACGCAGGTAGAAGCTGTCGGTGAAGAATTCCCGGAAATTGATGAGCGTGAAGTGCCCGGTCTCGTTGGTGAACGCGTCGTAGAAAATCCGCGTCAGCGGGTACAGCACGAACAGGATGAGAAAGGCCCAGATCAGACCGAAACCGATCATGGCGCCCGCCGCTACGCGGGGACGCGCCGGATGCATCGCTGCAGCCTGGACGGACGCCATCGTCTCACCCCGCCGGAATCGCGAGCGCGCTTCCCACCGCGCAGCTCAGCGTAACGGCCGAGCCGGCGGGCAGCTGCTCGTGGTGCCACGGATCGCCGATGTCGAACTTGAACGTGATCCCGCTCCCGAGCTCGACGTCATAGCGCAGCGTGTTGCCGAGGTAGGCGGCAAACGAAATCGTGCCCTTGAAGCGGTTCCTGGGGCCCTCCGGCGGCCCGGCAAGCCCGATGTTCTCAGGACGAATGCAGATCACGCAGCGGTCGCCTGTGCTCAGCGGCTCGTTGTGTATGGCGCTTATCTCCCCAAGCGCGGTCTCGGCACGCAAGCCGCCCTCCGGTCCTTCAACCGAGCGCACCGTCCCATCTATGAGATTGTTGATCCCGATGAAGTCGGCGACGAAGCGCGTCGTCGGACGCTCGTAGAGCGCCTTGGGCGGACCGATCTGCGAAAGCTTCCCCTGGTTGAATACCGCGATGCGGTCGGACAGCGTGAGCGCTTCTTCCTGGTCGTGCGTCACGTAGATGGTCGTGATGCCGAGTTCTTTCTGCAGCTTGCGGATCTCGGCCCGCACCTGCACCCGGATCTTGGCGTCGAGATTGGAGAGCGGCTCGTCGAGGAGCAGGATCTCCGGATTCAGCACCAGCGCGCGCGCCAGTGCGACGCGCTGTTGCTGCCCGCCCGAGAGCTGGCCCGGATAGCGGTGGTCCAGCCCGGACAGGCCGACCTTGGCGAGCACGCCCTGCACGCGTTGTCGGATCTCCACGGCGGGCACCTTGCGCAGCTTGAGCCCATACGCAACGTTCTCGCCGACCGTCATATGGGGCCACAGCGCATAGTTCTGGAACACCATCCCGATGCCGCGCTCGTGCGGCGGGACGGCGTTGATCACTTTGTCGCCGAACCGGATCTCCCCTTCGTCGGGGACATTGAAGCCCGCGATCAGCCGGAGCAGCGTGGTCTTGCCGCAGCCCGAGGGACCAAGCAGCGTGAACAGCTCGCCTTCCCTTATCGACAGGCTGACCGCGTTCACTGCGGCGAGCGATCCGAAGCGCTTGGTGAGATTCTCGAGCGCGATGCGCACGTTCTTCGGGTCGCGCCTGAAAGATCTATCGCTTCAGTTTCTCGGCGACCGCTTCGATGTCTTTGCGGAACTGCGAGTTTACCGCTTCATAGCGCTTCTGCGCGAGATCGTCGTCGTAGATGTTGGTCACGTCGACGTCGAAGTAGGAGCGTATGCCGCCGGTGAATTCGACCGCCATCTCGGCGTGGGAGCCGGGTTTGCCCTGCACGCGGTACTTCGGCGTGATCGGAAACACACCCCGTTCCATCGCCACGCGCTGCCCGCGCTCCGAGAGCATGAACTCGATGAATGCCTGCGCAGCCTTCGGATTCTTTGCGCCGGCGAGGATGCCGATCGGCTCCGGCGTGATCCAGGCCGTCTTCGGCGCCACGAACTTGATGTCGTAGCCGGCGAGGCGGTCTTCGAACGCCATGTAGCTCGGCACGGCGAATCCGGCGGCGAACTCGCCGCGCGCGACGACGGACGGCACGTCACGGCTGCGCGCGGTGAAAATGCCGGTGTTCGCCGCAAGCCGCTTCAGCCATTCCCAGCCCTTCGCATCGCCTTCGCGCTGCAGGATCACCTCGTAGGTCGCGTGGCTGCTTGACGAACGCGTCGGCGCGCACTGCGCGACATTGCCTTTGAGCTTGGGATGCAGGAGGTCGTCCCAGTCCTTGGGTTCGGGCACGCCGAGCCGCGCGAGCAGCTTCGGGTGATAGACCAGCCCGTAGGGCTCCAGCACCGTGCCGATCCAGAACCCCTTCGGATCCTTGAGCGGGATCGGCCGCGGCTTGCCTATGCTCACCGGTATGGAATCGACGACATCCTTCGGCAACTGCAGCCGGGCCAGCAGCTTCTGCTCCGCGAGCTTGTCGAAAAGCGCGCTCTCGCCGCCCCAGAATATGTCGGCGTCGGGCCGGCCCTTCCATTCCACGATGCGGCCGTAAGCGACCGGCGTTCCGGCCGCGAGCGCGCTCGTCTTGACGTTGATGTTCCACCGCTCCTTCGCATACCTGGCGAACTCGGCGAGCGCCGGATCGGTCAGCGTTCGTGCGACCGGCGTGATCAGCACCAGCTCGCTTTCTATGGCCTGGCCCGCCGCAGGCGCCGCGGCCGTCAGCATGGAGATCAGCGCCGCCCCGAGCAGATTCACGCGCTTCGACATGAGAAACCTCCCTTGGTTTGTTGACTGTACCCGCTGAGCATCGTGCCCCTCCGGCCGGCGCACGCTCTTGACGCAGATCAAACCTGCCTGCCGAACTGCCCAGTCACACGCTCGAAATGGTAAGGGCGGGCCGGCAAACGCGCAATCATCTGGTCGATGTTGGCGTCATGATTGACGACTGCGTCCACCGCGCTGACGATCGGCATGTCGACATCGTGCCGCCTGGCGAGCGCCGCCACAGACTCCGCCGAATGAACGCCTTTGTACCGTGATCCGTTCCCGCAGCACATCGTGCACCGAGCGGAGCTACTCCACAGCCCAGTTCCCGGCGCGCGCCAACGCTTTATGCCATCCGGCCATCAGCGCCCCGGGCCTGCTCCTGTCGGCCGCGGGCTCAAAAGCGCGATCCACCTGCCACTGGGCCGCGATCTCTTCGTCGCTCTTCCAGTACCCTACCGCGAGCCCGGCGAGATACGCTGCACCGAGCGCCGTGGTCTCGGTGATGCGCGGCCGGACCACGGGGACGCCCAGAAGATCGGCCTGAAACTGCATCAGCATGTCGTTGCGCGCCGCACCGCCGTCCACGCGCAGTTCGGCGATCCGGATGCGGGCATCGCGTTCCATCGCCTGCAGCACATCCGCCGTCTGGTAGGCGATGCTTTCCAGCGCCGCCCGCGCGATATGCGCCGCCGTCGCGCCGCGCGTGAGCCCGTGGATCATGCCCCGCGCGTAGGGATCCCAGTGGGGGCTGCCGACGCCGGTGAACGCCGGGACCATGTAGACGCCGCCGTTGTCTTCCACGCTCGCGGCCAGCGCTTCGACCTCGGCGGACGACTTGATGATGCCGAGCCCGTCGCGCAGCCACTGCACCACGGCACCGGCGACGAACACGCTGCCCTCGAGTGCGTACTGCGGCCGGGGTCCGGTCTGGCACGCCGCGGTGGTGATGAGCCGGTTCGCGGACGCCACCGGCCGCTCGCCGGTGTGCATGAGCATGAAGCAGCCGGTGCCGTAGGTATTCTTCACCGTGCCGGGCACGGTGCAGTGCTGGCCGAAGAGCGCGGCCTGCTGGTCGCCCGCTATTCCGGCAATCGGTATGCGGGCGGCAAAGAGTTCTCCTGCCGTCTCCGCGACCACGCCGCTGGACGTGCACACCTTCGGCAGTACGCTCGCCGGGACATCGAGGAGGCGCAGCATCTCCTCGTCCCAGCCGCCGGTGTGTATGTCGTACAGCAGCGTGCGCGAGGCATTGCTCGGGTCGGTGAGGTGTGCGCCGCCCGTCAGTTTCCAGACGAGCCAGCTGTCGATGGTGCCGAAGGCGAGCCGCCCCTGCCGCGCTCTTTCCCGCGCGCCCGGCACGTTGTCCAGCAGCCATTTGAGCTTGGTCCCGGAAAAATAGGCGTCGATGACGAGACCCGTTTTTCCGGCAACGCGCGACTCGTGACCCGCGGCTTTCAATTCATCGCAGTAGCCCGCCGTGCGCCGGTCCTGCCAGACGATGGCACGGTGTATCGGCTCTCCGGTCCGGCGGTCCCAGACGAGGGTCGTCTCACGCTGGTTGGTGATGCCGATGGCGGCGATGTCATGCGCATTGATGCCCGCGCGGGCCATCGCCTCCGTCGCGACCGCAAGCTGTGCCGCCCAGATTTCGTTCGCATCGTGCTCGACCCAGCCGGGCTGCGGAAAGAACTGCGTGAACTCCTTCTGCGCGAGCGAACGCACCGCGCCGGCACGATCGAACACGATCGCACGCGCGCTGGTGGTGCCTTCGTCGAGGGCCAGGATGAACGACATCGAAATGCAGCGACGGGTCTCCGGAGATGAAAGATAACATGCCGCGCTGCTGCGCACCCATGGCGGCGTGCCGTCGCGCGAACTTTCCCCTGTCGCACCCGTACGAATTGGTTTATGCTTGCCGCAAATCGGCAAACCGGGGAGTACAGTCGATGGCCTTCTACGCTTTCTACGTGATCGCGATCACCATCCTCGTTCTGCACTTCACTGGCTGGCTCAAGCGCAACAACCTCGAATGGATCGTACTGCTCCTCGCCGTCGCCACCTTTCCTGCCGTAATCTTCCTTCGCTGACGAGGCTACTTCACTTCAGCAACACGCTGATCCCGGTCGCGAGCAGCATGACCGCGAGCACCTTTGAAAACGTCTCGTGGCTGATCCGGTTGCCGATGCGCTCGCCCACGAGCGTGCCCGCCCATACGAAAGGCAGCATGAGGATTGCGAGGGCGAGCGTCGACAGCGTGTAATAGCCGGACAAGGCGTATCCCGCCAGCCGCGCGATCATCTCGAAAAACCAGAGGACCGCCACCGTCGCACGAAACTGTGCCGTCCCTATCCCGCGCAGGTGCATGTACACGACGACCAGCGTGCCGCCCCCTCCGCCGAACATGGTATCCCCCACCGCGCCCAGAAAACCGACGGGCGCCGCCCAGCGTTGCGAGCAGCGCACCTGCGGCAGCCCGAAGTACTGCACCGCGAGCACGTAAATCGCAAAGGCGATGATGAACACACCGAGCGTCGTCAACAGCACCGCGCCGTCGAGGTGCTTGAAGAGCAGTGCGCCGGCGATGACCCCGAGGATGGTGACTGGAACGAGTATCTTCAACTCGTCCCAGACCACCTGATGCCGGTCGCGTATGCTGAGGAAGATGAAAAGGATGAAGGCAAGCAGACCCATCATCGGCACCGCGGTGTGTATCGGAACCACGAATACCAGCAGCGGTATGGCTACCATGCCGGCGCCAAAGCCGGAGGTGCCGCGCACGACGAACGCCCCGAGGACGATGGCCGCCGCCATCATCACCTGCCGGGCGCTGTAATCAAACGCTTCGATCACGAGCAAGCGGGGATTATAACCGCGTGTTCGCCGCCGACCCCTCCGTTTGACATGTCACGTGACCGTTTCTTAGAATTTCATGCCCGCCACCGCAGGTGTTCCGCGCCCCATGGGCAAGACCATTCCGCTCCTCACCGATCGCGCTTACGAGCGCATCAAGCACGACATCATCTGCTGCATCATCGCGCCCGGCACCGAGATATCGGAGGCGCAGTTGTGCGCGCAATACAAGCTGGGAAAGGCGCCGGTGCGCATGGCGCTGTCGCGGCTTGCGCACGACGGTCTGGTGCGCGCGATCCCGCGCCGCGGCTACATGGTCACCGCGATCACGCTCAAGGACATCCAGGACATCTTCGAGCTGCGTCTCATGCTGGAGCCGGCTGCGGCGCGCATGGCCGCGGGACGCGTCAACGCGCAGCGCCTGCGCACGCTGGATGAGGCGTGCCGCGGCGGCTATCAGCCCGGCGATGCCAGAAGCATTGCGCGCTTTCTCGAGGCGACCAAGGCGTTCCACGTCGCGATCGCCCAGGCCGCGGGGAACGCACGGCTGGCGCACGCCATCGAAGAGCTGCTCGATGAGATGACGCGGCTGCTCCACCTGGGGCTGGGGCTGCGCAATCGTTCCCAGGAAATGCAGCACGAGCACCGCGCCCTGATCAGGGCGCTGGTGCATGGCGACGGCGGCACGGCGGAGCGGCTCTGCCGCGAACAGATTGAAACGACACGGAACATGGTGTTGCCGGCCATACTGACCAGCAGCTCCGCGGTCAATCTCGCCATCACGACGACAGGCGGCAGGTGACCGCTACAACGATACACAGGAGAGCGCAATGAAAGCGGTAGTGCTGAGGGAACACGGTGGACTGGACAAGCTGCAATACGTCACCGATTTTCCTGATCCGGCGGCGCAGGAGGGCCATGTTGTCATACGCGTCCAGGCCACATCCTTCAACTACCACGATGTCTTCACCGTGCGCGGCATGCCGGGGATCAAGGTCCCGATGCCGATGATCATCGGCCTCGACATGGCGGGCGAGATACTGGACGTCGGCGCCGGCATCAGCGGCTGGAAGCCCGGGGACCGCGTGCTGGTCAACCCGCTCAACCGGCAGAAGGGGCTCATGGGCGAGATGATGCACGGCGGCCTCGCCGAAAAGTGTCTCGTCGCCGAGCACCAGTTGATACGCATGCCGCCCGACGTGACTTATGCCGAAGCCGCCGCGCTGCCCGTCGCGTACGGCACCGCGCATCGCATGATCGTCACGCACGACACCATACGAAAGGGTGAAAAAGTGCTGGTGCTGGGCGCGAGCGGTGGCGTGGGGACCGGCTGCGTGCTGCTCGCCAAGATGCTGGGGGCCGAAGTCATCGCCTGCGCGAGCAGCGGCGACAAGCTCGCGCGCCTGAAGGAACTCGGCGCCGATCACGTCATCAACTACAAGGAGACCGACTTCTCGAAGTGGGCGATCGAGAAGTTCGGCAAGCCCCAGCGGCGCGGTTACGACGGCGGCGTGGACGTGGTGATCAACTTTACCGGGGGTGACACCTGGGCGCCGACGCTGCGCTGCGTGAAGCGCGGCGGCAAAATACTCGTGTGCGGCGCGACGGCCGGCTACGATCCCAAGGAAGACCTGCGTTACGTGTGGAGTTTCGAGTTGCGGATCATCGGCTCGAACAGCTTCTACGACGAGAACCTGAAGGCGCTGATGGATCTCATCCAGCAGGGTGCGATGAAGCCGGTCATCGATGAGACGCTGTCGCTGGAGCGCGCCGCCGAAGGGCTGCGCATGATCGAGAACCGCGAGGTTTTCGGCAAAGTCATCATCACCCCATAGACACTCCAAGCATGGCGATTCCGCTCCCCGAGCCGCGCGGCTATCCGGGTAACCTCGGATTGCTCTTCGCACCGTACGCGAATGAGGTGCGAGCGGCGATCATCGATCTGCGCGATCCGGCCTCACCGCGCGCGGTGAGCTTTCGCGAGCTGGACGCGGGGTGCGATGCCGCGGCGCGCGGTCTCGCAAGCCTCGGACTCAAAGCCGGGGACCGTATCGGCATCCTGTCCCTCAACCGGGTGGAGTTCGTGTTGCTCCTTCTGGGTGCCATGCGCTGCGGCGTAGTCCCGGTGCCGATCAACGTCAAGCTCGCAGCCGATACCGTCGCCTACATCCTCGACGATGCCGGTGCCCGCGTGGTCTTTGCGGAATCGCCGCTGCGCAAACTATGCCCGGCGGGCACCAAAGTCATCGAGTTCGGTGGCGAGTTCGAGCGCTTTCTGGAAGCCGCCACGCCCGGCAAGCCATTCGAACCTGCGCCCGATTCGGTCGCAATTCAGCCCTACACGTCCGGCTCCACCGGGCGCCCCAAGGGTGTGCTGCTCTCCCACTACGGCCAGAACTGGAGTCGCCGCATCCTCGCGCACAGCCGCGGAACCACGGAGCGGGATGTGATCCTGGTGGCCGCGCCCCTCTATCACAAGAATGCGCTCAACGCGATCAAGCAGGGACTCACTGCCGGCGCGACGCTGCCGCTGCTGCCCCAGTTCAACGTGGAGCGCTACATCGACGCGCTCGGGCGTTATCGCTGCACCGTGATCTCCGGCGTGCCGACCATGATGTCGATGGTGCTGGCGCGGCAGGATCTGCTCGCGCGCACCGATGTGTCTTCGGTGCGCACCATCATGATGGGCTCGGCGCCGACTTCACAACAGCTCTTCCGGGAATTGAGGAAGCATTTCCCGAATGCGGCGCCGCTGGTGGTCTACGGCGTCACGGAAGGCGGTCCGGTGCCGCTCGGGCCGCATCCCGAGGGCAATTCCCGGCCTCCCGGCTCCATCGGGGTGCCTTATGCGGGTACCGAGGCGAAGCTCGTGGGCGGCCCGTCGCCTGACGAAGGGGAACTGGTGGTGAAGAATCCCGGCATTCTTCTCGGCTACCACAACCTTCCTGAAGAGACCGCAAGGCGGGTGCGGGATGGCTGGTACTACACCGGCGACATCTGCCGGCGCGATGCCGACGGCTTCTACTACTTCGTCGGCCGCAACGACGACATGTTCGTGTCCGGTGGCGAAAACATATTTCCGATCGAGGTCGAATCGCTGCTCGAGCGCCATCCCGCCGTGCACCAGGCCTGTGTCATGCCGTTCGACCACGAGATGAAAGGCCAGGTACCTTATGCCTTCGTTGTTCTGCGGGACGGCGTGGAAGCGAGCGAAGCCGAACTGAAGGAGTTCGCCCTCGCGAACGGTCCGGCCTATCAGCATCCGCGGCGTGTTTTTTTTGTGCATCAGCTGCCGCTCGCCGGAACCAACAAGGTGGACCAGGCCTTGCTGAGAAAGTGGGCCGCGGAAGGCGTGCCGGCAACGCACGCGAGGAATGCCGAACCTGCGTCGACGGCGGGTCGCGCATCCGGCGTCGCACGCGCATCGAATCCGTGACCGATTTGAGGACTCCCATGAGTGAAGAAAGACTCACCATCGAAAAGCTGCAGCAGTTGATCACCCGCGGGCCGTTCAACAAGTGGCTTGACTTCAAGGTGCTCGGAATCAACGACGACGGCATAGAGATCAGCGCCGCGTGGCGCGAAGAGTGGGTGGTCAATCCGGACCGGCGCTATACCCATGGCGGCATTCTGGCCGCCATCGTCGATGTGGCGGCGGACTATGCCATCGCCGCGCGGCTGGGTCGTCCGGTGCCGACCATCGATGTGCGGGTGGACTATCACAAGGCCGCCATGCCCGGCGATCTGACGGCGAGGGCACGCGTCGTCCGCATGGGCAGCCAGTACTCGACTGCGGAGGCCAGCGTCTACGATCACGAGGGGTCTCTCGTCGCGAGCGGGCGGGGCACCTACTTCACCGCACCGCCCAAATGACGCCGCGCTGCTAGCGCGCCCGGTAGAACGCAGGTGCCCACCGTCCTCGAAGACAGGATCCACGTCAGCACGCCGACTCGCGCATGGCGCCTGGATCTGCTCGCGCAGCGCGTCGCGCTGGTGGGCATCATCATCGCCGTGTGGTGGGGCTTCTCGCTGACGCTGCCGCATTACGTGCTGCCGGGGCCGCCGCGCGTGTGGGAAAGCCTCAAGGCGATATCCGCGAACGGCGACCTGTGGGTGAATCTCGGCATCACGCTGGGTCGTGTGGCCGCCGGTTTCGTTTTTGCGACCCTTGTCGGCCTGCCGCTTGGCATCCTGTTCGGCGCAAATCGCCGGCTGGGCGACTTCTTCGAGCCCATCATCCCGGTGATGAACACCGTCTCGTCCGCGATCTGGGCGATCTTCGCCATCATCTGGTTCGGCATCTCCAACGCCACCACGGTGTTCGTCGTCTTCATGACGGCGATGCCGCTCATCATCACCAACGTCTGGCAGGGCACGCGCACGGTGAACGCCGACTACATCGAGCTTGCGCATACCCTGCGCATGCCGGACCGGAAGATCATGGTGAAGATCTACCTGCCCACCATACTGCCGCATTTCTTTTCCGGCGCCCGGCTCGCGTTCGGGTTCGGATGGCGCGTATCGCTGGTGGCGGAAACACTGGGCTCCTCGAGCGGTGTAGGATATCGCCTGCGCCAGGCCGCGGACCTCATACAGACGGATCAGGTGTTCGCGTGGACCATCACGCTGATCGTGCTCATGGCGGCGATCGAGATGGGCGTCCTGCGGCCGCTAGAAAACCATCTTTTCCGCTGGAAGAAAGAAGCAGAAAAGTCATGACGGCAGTGAAGAAAGGCGATGCGGACTCCCGGACGACGCAGCGGCTGATCGTCGCGATCACCGGCGCGACCGGGTCGATCTACGGCCTGCGCCTGCTGGAAATCCTGCGCGAAGTGGGCGGCTGGGAGTCGCATCTCGTTCTTTCAGATGCGGGTGCGTTGAACGCGTGGCAGGACCACGGCCTGTCGCGCAAGGACGTCAACAAGCTCGCGGACGTGGTGCACAACGTGCGTGACGTGGGCGCCACCATCGCGAGCGGCTCGTTCATCACGCAAGGCATGGTGATCGCCCCCTGCTCCATGAAGACGCTGGCCGGCGTGGCGCACGCCTATTCCGACAACCTGGTCACGCGCGCGGCCGATGTGATCCTCAAGGAGCGCCGCCGCCTGGTGCTGATGCCGCGCGAAGCACCGCTCAATCTCGCCCATCTGCGCAACATGGTCGCCGTCACCGAGATGGGCGGGATCATTTTCCCGCCCGTGCCTGCCTTCTACAGCCATGCGCGTTCGATCGATGCGATCGTGGACCACACCGTCGGCCGCGTGCTCGATCTGTTCGGGATCGCGCATGGCCGCGTCAAGCGCTGGGCGGGCATGAGCGGCAACGCGCCCGACAAAGAGTGAACCCATGCCCGACCAGGCCATGAAGGCGGTTTCCGCCGCCCGCAACGAAACATTCCGCCAGTTCCTGGAACGGCTGCGCAGCGCGAAGGAACTCGTCGATATCCGCCAGCCGGTCGACATCCGCCACATCGCCACGCTGGTCGACCAGTCGGACAAGGCGCTGCTCTTTCACGACGTCATCGGCTACGGCATGCCGGTCGTGTCGGGCATCATCCGCACCCGTGAACGGGCCATCATGTCGATGGGATGCGAGACGTATCCCGAAATCGAACAAAAGCTGGAGCGCGGGCTCGATCATCCCATCCCGCCCAAGTACGTCGAGACGGCGGCTCACAAGCAGGTCGTGCAGACGGGAGATGAGGTGGATCTCTTCAACCTCCCGATTCCCATGTCTTCAGTTTACGACGGCGGCCCCATGATCACCGCCGGCGTCACCATCGCCCGGGACCCCGAGTACGGCATCAATTCGGGCATCTACCGCTTCATGGTGAAGGAGAAGAACCTCACCGGCATCGATATCGTGACTCCGAACAACATGCGGCTGTTCGCGCAGCGGGCGTACGAGGCGGGCCGCCCGTGCCCGATCTCGATCTCCATCGGCACCCATCCTTTCGAAATCATGGGATCGGGCTTTCGCGCGCCGCTCGGGGTGGACGAAATGGCGGTCGCCGGCGGCATACGCGGCGCCCCGGTGGAACTCGCGATGTGCGAGACGATCGATCTGCCGTGCATTGCCGACGCCGAGATCGTGCTGGAGGCGGAGATCCTGCCCACCGGCTGGGTCAACCCGGAGGGCCGCTTCGGCGAGTTCACGCGCCTGATGGGCGGGCTGCACTGGAACCCGCTGGTGCAGGTGAAGGCGATCACCCTGCGCCGCGACGCCATGTACTACGCACTGCACATGCCGTGGGAAAACACGTGGCTCGCCGCGCCGACCCGTTACCAGGCCATCCGCCGCGCCCTCAAGACCGCCGGCGTGCAGGTGAAGGACGTCAACGTCACGCTCGGCGGCTGCGCATTCTGGCACGCCATCATCTCGATCAGAAAACAGGCCGGTGAAGGGAAGAACGCGCTGCTCGCGGCACTGTCAGTCATGGACCTGAAGCACGTGGTGGTGGTGGACGACGACATCGACGTGTTCAATCCGACGGATGTGGAATGGGCGATCGCGACGCGGGTGCAGGCGGACCGCGATGTGTTCATCATCCCCGGCGCGCGCGCGAAGCCGCTCGATCCGAGTCTGCCGGTGACGCCGCCGGGCGTCGTCCCGACCGGCGCGAAAGTCGGCATCGATGCCACCATCGGCGAAGGTATCCCGCACGAGCGATTCGAGCGCATCGCCTACGCTTACGCCGACCGCGCCCGGATCGCGGACTATCTCGCCGGCAAGACCGACGCCGCCGCGACGCACGGCGATCCCAAGCCCGACCGCATTTCAGAATTGAGCCGCCGGATCCTGGACCTCATCGCGATAGAGCCGACGTACTACCAGGACGTCGCCGCGCGATTTTCCGAGTACGATTTCCAGACGGTGGCGCGAGCGCTCGGCAAGCTGCACGCCGACCAGAAACTCTGGCAGGATGCCCGCGGCCGTTTGTGCGTACTCGGCTCGCGCTTTGCCGCCAAGCCGCCTTCGGCGAACTGAGTCGCGCGATGGCCACCGCCACGATCGAGCACACGCCGCATGCGCAGACCGCGGCGACGCCGCCCGCGATCGAAGTCCACGGCGTAAGCAAGTGGTTCGAGAGCGACGGCGCCAGGCTCATGGTGCTGGAGAACATCGAGCTTGCCGTATGCCCGTGCGCCATCCTCGCCATACTCGGCGCGTCCGGGTGCGGTAAATCGACGCTGCTCAACATCATTTCCGGAATACTGGCGCCGAGCCGCGGTCAGGTGACCTTCGGCGGCATACCTTCCGAGCGGTTCTCCGACTGGCGCGCCATCAGCTACATGTTCCAGGATGACAGGCTGCTGCCCTGGCGCACCGCCCTGCACAACGTCGAGTTCGCGCTCGAGGCGGGCACCATGCCGCGCCGCGAACGGCTCCAGCGGGCGCGCGCTGCGCTGCAGCTCGTCGACTTGACCGAGTTCGAGGATGCATTTCCCTACCAGCTCTCCGGCGGGATGCGCAGCCGTGTCGCGCTCGCGCGCAGCCTCGTCACCGAACCGACCACGCTGCTCATGGACGAGCCCTTTTCGCGCCTCGATGCACAAACGCGTGCGCTGATGCACGGCGAGCTGCTGCGCATCCACGGCATGAAACACATGACTGTGGTTTTCGTGACGCACGACGTCGAGGAAGCCGTGGTGCTGGCCGACGAGGTGGCCGTCATGTCGCCGCGGCCCGGGCGCGTGCGGGAAACGGTCGCCATCGAGCTGCCCCGCCCCCGCGATCCGACCGATGCCGCCGTGAGCACCTATATCCAGCGCCTGCGTGCGCTGATCTGATTTCTAAAAGCCCAGGAGAAGACCATGATCCGATCCCTCGTTGCCCGTCTCGTTGGCCTATCCCTCATCGTGTCGGTGCTGATGCCGGCCGCCGGATGGGCGCAGAAAATCAAGGTCGGCTACTGGACCAGCGGCTTCAGCCTCGGCTTCGGCGCCGTGATGGAGGAAATGAAGTTTGCCGAGAAAGAAGGCCTGGACGTCGAATGGGTCAAGTTCGCCGAAGTCAACGGCCCCACCCGGGCCATCGTGCCGCGCGCCATCGATCTCGCCTTCGCCGCGCCTTCCACCGCGTCGATGAACATCGCAGCCGACGGCGTGCCGGTGCGCATCGTGCTCGCGACCCAGATCGCAGAGGCGCAGTTCGTGGTCCCGGCCGATTCGCCGATCAAATCGCCCGCCGATTTCAAGGGCAGGAAGATCGGCATGTCGCCGCCAGGCAGTGCGACGCACGCCATTGCCACCGCCATCCTCGACAGCAACTTCGGACTGAAACCGGGCTCGTACAGCGTCGCACCGGGAAACGAATCGCGCCTCGCGCAATTTCTGATCCAGAAGGAAATCGACGGCGCGTCGATCCGCTCGGTCACCATCGCGCAGATGCAGGAAGCGAAGCTGCGTCGTCTCGCAAGCGTGGTGGACGAATGGAAAAAGCTCACCAGGTCCGATGCGGCGCCGATTCTCGCCGTCACCATCGTCCACAATGACTACGTGGGCAAAAACCCCGATGCCGTGGCGAAATTCATTGCGGCCACACGCAAGGCGCTGGAGTTCGGCTCGAAGAACAAGCCCAAGGTGGCCGAAATTCTGCAAAAAACCGCGAACATGAAACCGGACGATGCCAAGGCGTACGCCGAGCAGTGGGACGGCGCCTACATGGCCTCGTTCGAGCCGGCGGACATCGCATCGCTCAAGCGCATGCACGAAATACTGCTCGCGAGCGGCACCGCGAAGAAAGCGGCCCCGGACAGCGCTTTCCTTGCCGAACCCTACAACCGCGCGAAGAAGCTCAAGTAATTGGCCGCCAGACCCGTACGCCTCCACGTCGAAAACGCGCGCGGCAAGGCGGATATCTACCAGGTCACACCGGAGCGTTGGACTGCAGCGAGCGGGCGGCACCGCCCGCTCGCGCGCAGGCTGCGCGTCAGCTTCGGCTGGGACGGGGACACGCTGGAAACTCAGCTCGGGACGGCGGAGCTGGTGATCGGCGTGCCGGCGAGGCGCGAGAATCTCGCCGCGCGGGCGCCGGCCTTGCGCTGGCTACATGCGACGTCCGCCGGCATCGACGGTTTTCTGCCGCTCGACTGGCTGCCGCGCGGGGTCAGCTTCACCAATAACCGCGGCGCCCACGGCAACAAGGCGCAAGAGTACATGCGCATGGCCTATACCATGCTGCACACCCGCATGCCCCGGATCATCGCCAACCAGCACGAACGCCGCTGGCAGCAGGTGTTCTCGCCGGCGCTTGCCGGCCGCACCGCGCTGGTGGTCGGCCTGGGCGACCTGGGCGAAGCGGCCGCCCGCGCAGCGCGGCAGCTCCAACTGCGCGTGATCGGCGTGCGACGGACTGTGCGCAAATCGCGCCATGCCGACGCGGTCCATCCGTACTCCAGGCTCGACATCCTGCTGCCGCAGGCGGATTTCGTGGTGCTTGCGGTGCCGCTCACTCCGGAAACCCGCAACCTGCTCAACCGCGCGCGGCTCGCGTTGCTCAAGCCATCAGCCTGCCTGATCAACATCTCGCGCGCGGCGGTAGTCGATTACGCGGCGCTCTCGGAACGATTGCGCGCCGGGGAACTGGCGGGCGCGATCCTCGACGTGGTCGAGCCCGAACCGCTGCCCGCGGATTCGCCACTGTGGACGGTACCCAATCTCCTCATCACCCCGCACGTTTCGTGTGACGACGCGGAACACTACGTCGATATATCGCTCGACTTGTGGTTCGAGAACTTCGGCCGTTACCTCGCACGCAAGCCCCTGCTCCGGCGCGTCGATCCGCGGCTCGGTTATTGAAGACCGCCGATGCGCGAAGTTGCTGGCCAACAACTGCCGCCCGCTGGAAAGATCTGCCTCGATCATGTCGCGCACTTTGTCCCCGAGGTGGATGCGGCGAGCGATGCCCTGGCCAGGCTTGGCTTCACGCTGACGCCGTTCTCGCCTCAGAGTCACCGACTGCAACCGGAGGGCCCGCTCCTGCCCGCCGGAACCGGAAACCGCTGTGTCATGTTGAACGCCGGCTATATCGAGTTCCTCACGCCTTTCGCCGATACGCCGATCGCGGCACAACTGCGCACGGCGATCGGACGCTATGTCGGCGTGCACCTGGTCGCGTTCGGGACTTCGGACGCGCAGTCGGACCATGCGCGTTTGACACACGCCGGATTCTCTCCACCTGCCCCGGTCGCGCTGCAGCGCCAGATCGAAACGCCGCAGGGCATGGATACGGCACGCTTCACCGTGGTGCGGGTCCCGCCCGGGACCCTGGCCGAGGGCCGCATCCAGTACTGTCAGCATCTCACGCCGCAACTCGTGTGGCAGCCGCGGTGGCTGGAGCATGCGAACGGCGCGACAGGGCTCACGGGCGTATTGCTGTGCGTCGAGGACCCCGAAGAGACGGTGCAGCGCTACGCGCGTTTCACCGGGCTCACGCCGCGGCTCAGCGGCAACGCCTGGCGCATCGACACAGCGCGTGGTTATCTCGCGTTCATCGATCCTGCGCTGTGCCGCAGCACTTTCGGCGTGGAACCGCCTGCGCTGCCCTGGATCGCAGGCTACACGCTCCAATGCGGCGACCTGTTTCATGCGCGCGACGTGCTGAACCGGAACGGAATCGCACCGCACGCCATGCGGAATGAGCGCTACTTCGTTGAGTTGCCGCCTGCACTGGGCGGCCTGCTCGTCTTCGAGCCGGCAGGCAGCGCTCCCCTTCCCCTCTAACCGCTGGTGCGCACAGCGCTCGGGTGAGCGCCTCGACAGCTCCTTGCATCCGTCGGTGCTACCCGCCGGAGCGCGACGATGGCAGAATTGCACGGATGAGCCTCCAGCCCAGCGCCAATCCAGCGCAGCGTGCATATCGGCAGCTAGAAGTTCGGCCGATCTCCGGGGCGCTCGGCGCCGAGGTGAGCGGCGTGAATCTGTCCGCTGCGCTGAGCGTAGAAGTCGTCGCCGAGATCAGGCAGGCGTTTCTCGACCACCTCGTCATATTCTTCCGCGGACAAAGTCTGACGCCGGGCGCGCAACTGGACTTCGCGCGCCGCTTCGGCGAGCCGATGGAATACCCGCAGTTGAAGGGCCTGCCCGAGTGTCCGCTCGTCACGCCGGTGGTCAAGCTCGAACACGAGCGCCATAACTTCGGCGGCGTGTGGCATTCGGACACCACCTACCTCGAACGCCCGCCGATGGCGAGCATGCTGTACGCGGTCGAAATTCCGCCCTGCGGCGGTGACACGCTTTTCGCCAATCAGTATCTCGCGCACGAAACACTGTCGGCCGGGCTGCGAGAAACGCTCGCGCATTTGCGCGGCGTCAATACGTCGACCAAAGCCGACGTGACACGCAGCCGTGAAGATCGCCTGCGCGCGGCCGGCGTCGAATCGAAGGCGCTTGCGGCGGCGCATCCGGTTGTGCGCACGCATCCTGAGACCGGACGGCGGGCGCTCTACGTCAACGCCGGGCACACCGCGCATTTCGAAGGCTGGACCGAGGCGGAGAGCGCTCCCCTGCTGGGGTTTCTCTTCGGGCACCAGACAAAACCTGAATTCACCTGCCGCCTCCGCTGGGAAGCCGGTTCGCTGGCGATCTGGGACAACCGCTGCGCGCAGCACAATCCGGTGAACGACTACCACGGCTACCGCCGCATCATGCACCGCGTGACGCTCGCGGGGGACACGCCACGCTGAGGTGACCGCCTCGGCACGCCGTTCCGCTAGAGCGCGCCGCTGATGCCGGCCTTCCTGACCACTTCGGCGTACTTCGCGATGTCGTCCTTTATGGTGCGCGCGAACTCATCAGCGGTGCCGCCGATCGGCTCGTAGCCGAGCGCGGCAAGCCGCTGCGCCACGTCGGCGGCCTTGAGGCTTTCCACGATCGCACCGTTCAGCCGAGTGACGAGGTCCTGCGGGACACCGGCCGGCGCGACTACGCCGAACCACGGCTCGATGACGTAGCCCTTCAGCCCTGATTCGGATACGGTGGGCACGCTGGGAGCCGCCGGCGCACGCTTCGAGCCGGTCACCGCAATCACGCGCAGCTTCCCGGACTCCGCGAAGCGCTGGATGAGCGCCAGATCGGCAAGCATCAGGTCCACCTGCCCGCTCGCCACCTCGGTGAGCGCCGGCATGGTGCCCTTGTACGGCACGTGCAGGATCTCGGTGCCGGAAACCGCTTTCAGCAACTCCGCCGCGAGGGACGACATGCTGCCGGCGCCCGACGAGGCGTAGCTCAGATAACCGGGCTTCCTGCGGGCGATCGCGACCAGCTCTTTCACCGTTTTCGCCGGCACGACCGGATTCACGCCCAGGCCGTACGGCACGTGCGCGACCAGCGCGATGGGCGTGAAGTCCTTCAGCGAATCGTACGGGAGCTTTCTGTACAGGCTGGGCGCCACCGCCATATTGCTCGATCCGCCCATCGCCAGATGGTAGCCGTCTCCTGGCAGCTTGGCCGCAGCCGCGAGGCCGACCGTGCCGCCCGCGCCGCCGCGGTTTTCCACTACCACCGGCTGTCCCCAGCGCTCGTGCAGCTTCTGTCCGACGAGTCGACCGAGGATGTCGTTCGGTCCACCGGGCGCGAACGGCACCACCATACGCAGCGGGCGCGTCGGAAACGCCTGCGCGGCGAGCGGGTCGGCAAGCACAGCGAACACGAGCGCGAACATCGCGCTGCGAATGTGACGAAACATGAGCGGCCTCCTCGGGGCACCCGCATTATAGCGGAGCGCCTCAGCGGCTCGCATGCCGGGGCAGCCCGTGCCCCCTTGCGGGCCGGTGCTCGCGCAGTTGCGTCCGATAGAGCCAGCGCCGCACCGCGAGCGTCGCGAAAATGAAGAAGACGATCACCGCCCCGACGATCCAGTAGTTGATGCGCTCCGGGTCGCGCAGCGCGGTCTGGATCTGATCGCCAAAGACCGTCGCGGTCAGCGTTCCAGGCAGCATGCCGAAGAATGTGCCGAGCAGCAGATGCCACCACTTGATGCGTATGGCTCCGGCGACGAGGCTTTCGACCGCGAACGGCGCAAGCGGCACGAACCGCACTGCCGTCACCGCCAGCAGCCCGCGCTGGCGCAGCACCTCGCTTACGCGATTCAACTTGTCGCCGGCGATTCTGCGCACCGTATCGCGGTCGAAGTAACGCCCCGCCCAGTATGTCGCCATTGCCGCAAGCAGGATGCCGGTCATAGCGTAGGCGAATCCGAGCCATGCCCCGAAGGCCACGACCGCGAGTAGCGTAATGACCGGCCGCGGAAACATGATCACCGAGGCAGGCGTGTAGGCCAGCAGCACCGCAAGCGGCGCCCACCAACGCCCCGCAAAATCCTCCGCAAACGCTATCACGCGTTCCGCCGTGAGGTACTGGCTGACCGGCGTCAAATGCCAGATCGCCGTCAGGCCGGCGACGACAAGCGCCACCACCGCGATTGTGGCCCACGGGATCCCGGACGCGGCAGGCAGGTTGAGTTCGGGCGTGAACTCGTCTATCAGCCGGTCGAGCGAGACCGGACGCTCCGGGTCGGCGACGGCGGCGGCATCGATCACGACGTCCGGCCATTCCGGTACGTCTTCCAATGGCCGCAATGTCCGCTGCTCGTTGTTCAACGCCCGGATCGCGCCGTGCATGGAACCCGTGCGCCGGATTTCGCTCGCCACGGTTTCCGGCGCAGCATCGAGATGTTCGCCGATCAGGCAGTTGCGGAATTCGACTATCGGGCGGGTCACACGCGGATCCCCTCGCGCCTCGATGGTCAGGTCGCATTCGACGTCGAGGCCCATCGAGCGGTTGGAGAGATTGGCCGAGCCGATCCGCAGCCATTCGTCGTCCACCACCATGACTTTGGAATGGACGTCGATGCAGGTGCCCTCTTCCAGCCCCCGGATATCCGGGTAGTAGACGTGAAAGCGCTTCTCGTGGTCCACGGCGCACAGCGCCTTGATGAGCCGCGTGCGCAGCACGTGCATGGTGGCCTCTTCCAGCCAGCCGTGGCTCAGCAGCCGCAGCACGAGCACGATCTCGGGGCCGTTCTTCTCGGCGAGACGTGCTGCGAGCGCGTCGCCTACGCTCTTCGCCGTGAAGTACTGGTTCTCGATGTAGATCGCGCTTTTCGCGCGCGCGATCAGATCGAGATAGAGCGCCTCCACTTCGCGCACTTCCGGATGATCGTCGGTCTTCGGCATGGTGCGCGAGATGCCGACGTGGGCGTCGGTCAAGTCGGGATGCATGGATTCCGGCCACGGATCGCCGGTCGCGGACAGCGGCGGCAGGCTTTCGCCGGTGGCGCGCTGCCAGCGCGCACGCGCGATCTCGCTCAGCCGCCGCGCCGCCTCTCCGTCCACCGCGCACATGACGTCGTGGAACGGCGGATACGGCACGGTGCGCGAGGTGCGGCGCAGATCGTGGGCGCGATGCTCGCACGTGTCCCAATGACGGTCCGCGAGATCGAGCCCGCCGCAGAATGCCAATGCATCGTCGATGACGACGATTTTCTGGTGCTGCGATCCGCCGATGGGATGGGTGTTGTCGTAGCGCAGGTGCACCCGCCGCCGGGGTTTCCAGCCGAAGCCGTAGATGGGCGGAAACTCGCGGTCCACCCCGAACACCATGGGGTAGTCCCAGTCGAGCACCCGCACATGCAGGCTGCGGCGCCGGCGCACCAGCCAGTTGAGAAAAGGTCCGAGCTCCGAGGGCGCTTTACCGGGGTCCCAGTGCAGCCGGATGCGGCTGTCGAAATCCCAGGCGAGGATCATGATCGAATACCGGGCGTGCTCGGCGGCACGGGTGAAGGCGCGGAAGTAGTGTTCCGCATCCACCAGCCACGCCACGCGATTCGCGCGCGCGACGCTGCTGCAGTTCCGTCCCGGCTGGAAAACGCTGGATGCGAGAGCCATCTCTATCGGCCGTCCATGGAAAAAAAGCGCGCCGTTCAGCGCGCTCTTCCATCAGCCGCCCGATATGCGGCGACGCGCGCTTTCAGGACACCTTATGCGCGCTCGTTGATGAGGTTGAGCCCCGCGGAACGGCGGGGCATGGTCCTTCCGGACCAGTGCGGGTTATTTGAGCTGTATCCCCGCCGCCTTGATGACTTTCGTATATTTGTCGAGTTCCGTCCTGATCAGCTTCGCCAGCTCGGCCTGCGTCGTCGTGACGGGGTCCGCGCCGTTGCGCTCGAACTGCTCCTTCATCTCCGCTGATTTCGCGATCGAGGTCAGTTCGGCGGAAAGTTTCCTGATTACGGAATCGGGCGTGCCCTTGGGCGCAAAAACCCCAGCCACAGCGACACCTCGAACCCGGGAACCCCAGCTCCGCCACCGTCGGCACGTCAGGGAGCGCGAGAGAGCATCAACGCCGTCCACGCCATCAGCGCGGTGCGAATCAGTGCAACCATCTTTTGGTAACCTCCTTTGACATGCACGCGGGCTGAGGTCCGCCATTGCCACCGGCGGCGCAGAGCCTGCACCGCACGACGGCACACAAAGAAAACCGCGCATGTAGCGCGGCTTTCCCCTCCTCCTGCTTTCGCAGCACCCGTCGATGCTAGCTGCCTTCCTCCGCGAGAACCTGTTCCCGCTTCTTCCTTATATTTGGCAGGATCATGATGAAGAGCAGAATGAATGTCGCAATCAGGAATCCGGCGCTGATCGGCCGCGTGAAGAAAACCGTCACATCCCCGCGCGAAATCAGCAGCGCCCGCCTCAGGTTCTCCTCCATCAAAGGCCCGAGCACAAACGCGAGAATCAGCGGCGCCGGCTCGCATTTCAACTTCAGGAAAACGTAGCCGAGCAGGCCGAAAAATATCGTCATATAAATGTCGAGATCGAGGTTATTCACGCTGTAGACGCCGATCGCCATGAAACCGAGGATCGAGGGAAACAGCCAGCGGTACGGCACCATGAGCAATCTCACCCACAGCCCGATCAGCGGCAGGTTGAGAATCACCAGCATCGCATTGCCGATCCACATGCTCGCGATCAGGCCCCAGAACAGTTCCGGGCGCTGCGTCATCACCTGCGGCCCGGGCGCAATGCCCTGGATGGTAAGCGCGCCCAGGATCAGCGCCATGGTGCCGCTGCCCGGGATGCCGAGCGTCAAGGTCGGAATGAATGCGCACTGCGCGGCGGCATTGTTCGCCGACTCGGGGCCTGCCACGCCCTGAATCGCCCCTTTGCCGAAGATCGACGGGTCTTTCGCGACCTTCTTCTCCAGCGCATATTCCGAGAACGCGGCGATCGTGGGTCCGGTGCCGGGGAGCGTGCCGAAGAAGGCGCCGATCGCGGTGCCGCGCAGAATCGGTCCAAACGACAGCTTGAGATCCGCCCACGTTGGATACAGGTGTTCGATCTTCCTGGTGAGAAGATCGCGGCTTGCCGTTTCCTGGGCCTTTTCGAGATTCGAGAGAATTTCGGCAAAGCCGAAGAGGCCCATCGCGACCACCGTAAAGCTGATGCCGTCCGCGAGTCCGGACATGCCGAAAGTGAAGCGCGACATGCCGGAGTTTACGTCGGTGCCGATGATGCCGAATATCAGACCCAGGAAGATCATCGTGATCGACTTGAGCATCGAGCCGGTGGACAGCACGGTGGCTGCGATGAGGCCCATCACCATCAGCGAGAAGTATTCGGGCGCGCCGAATTTCAACGCCATTTCGGCCAGCGGCGGGCCGAACAGGGCGATCAGTATGGTGCCCACTGTACCGGCAAAGAACGACCCTATGGCGGCGATGGCGAGCGCGGGACCTGCGCGCCCGTTCCGCGCCATTTCATGACCGTCGATGCAGGTCACCACCGAGGCCGATTCCCCGGGGAGCTTGACGAGGATGGCCGTGGTCGAGCCGCCGTACTGCGTGCCGTAATAGATGCCCGCCAGCATGATCAGCGCGCCGACCGGCGGCAGATTGAACGTCGCCGGCAGCAGCATGGCGATCGCCGCCAGCGGGCCGATACCGGGGAGAACGCCGACCATCGTGCCGACGAACACGCCGATGAAGCAGTACATCAGGTTTTGCAGCGAGACCGCTGTCGCGAATCCCAGCGCAAGGTTGGGGAATAGTTGGGCTAGGCTATCCATGTTATCTCCACCAGAACAGGGGGAACGGCAACTCCAGCCCCTTGATGAACAGGGCCCAGCAGCCCAGTGTCATGACCGCGCACAGCACCAGCACTTCCTTCCACCTGAATTCCTGGCCGGCAAACGCGGCCAGGAAAATGACGATGAAGAGCGACGGAATGAATCCGATGTGATCGACGCCCCAGGCAAAAATGGCGAAGGCAAGCGAGAGAACGATCATCGGTCGAAAATGGAAGCGGGTGACTTTCCCGCCCACCAATTTGAACGACAGCGCGGTGATGATGGAGCCCAGAAACACCATGATGATGCCGATGCTGGTGGGGAAATAGCCCGGACCCATGCGCATCGCGGAGCCCATGGGATAGTCGCGGGAAACGACGATGGCGAGAACCCCGAAGCCGACGAACATGAGGCCAGCCCAGAAATCCTCCTGGCTCTTGATTTTTAACTGCACGATATTGCTCTCCTGTCTAGCGATGCGCACTCAGGCATGGCCGGTGCGATCGGGTCTCCCCCGGGGATTGTGCTGCGGGACCTTGAGCGACACCCGCGGGACAGTTATTCTTTTGCTGCATGCGATGCGTAGGGTACTTCATCACCGAGTACGTACGTGAATCCTCTTACGGCAGGCAGTGCGTCAGCTTGCTGTCCTCCTCCCCGAGTCCGTACTTTGAAACAGTGGCACTTTACAGAATATGGCTGTTGCATGGCAACCATTTTTCAGCGTATTGCGATGCAGCAAAGCGGGCGCACCACCAAACCACTACTCCTTCCTGATGGCCCCGGCCCCGATCAGCGCGGTGAGCCGGCTCGCTTCCTTCCTGATGAACCGGTCGAAATCCTCCGGCGTGCCGCCCCCTGTTTCAAGTCCCAGTTGATCCAGACGGCTCTTCACGTCCGGAAGCGCCAACGCCCGGTTGATCTCGCGATTCAGTTTGTCGATGACGGCTCGCGGTGTTTTCGCCGGCGTCGCCGCGCCGAACCAGACGATCGCTTCGGCGTTCTGAATGCCCTGTTCGGCCAGCGTGGCGACGTTGGGAATCACCGCCTGCCTTTTGCTGCCGGCGTTGGCGAGAACCTTCACCCGGCCGGACTTGATTGTAGCGCGGTGCGGGATTCGGGACTGATTGGTACGGGATTCGGGACTACGTAAAATCGCCCAAAAGACCCGTTAACCGTAGCAAGACCCACCTCCCCAGCACGTTAGTTTTAACGCCCCGCCTACAAGCTGGCCAAGACCAGTCACAGCACGCGGCGGATGATGATGAGGGTCAGCGACTTCAGCAGACCGATCAGCCGCGCCGTCGTATCAAAGTTAACGTCGAACCACGCGTTGTATTGGGCGCGCGTCATCGCTGTGAGCTGTTCACGCGCGGCAGGTTGCACGGTGCCGATTGTCTGCGCGCCAATCGCCTGGTCGATCTCTGCCACCACCTGGTTCTCGGCGTCGATCGCCGCCACGGCCGCGTCAACTTCCTGCTGCGTTGCCGGCACGGTTGTTTCATTGTGCCAAACCACGTCGGCAAGGGTCGCGGCGTCCGTTTGCGGGATGGACACTGGGGCGCCCGGCCGGACGCGCGCGATCGCGCGGATCAGCAGCTGCGTGTTCATACCATGACCTCCTCAGCGTGCAGCTGGCATTGCTGCGTCGTAACGTTCTCAGTTCCACCGCCGCCTGACGCGCGGTGCCGTAGCTTGTAGGTCACTGCGGCGCCCGTGTTCGGAAGGTGCCACTTCTGAAAGAAGGTGCGGCCTTCGTGGCCGGTGCCGCCGGCGCCCGAAGGCGAGGCGTGGCCAAAGTTCGCCACATCGTCCAGCACAGCGTTGGCGCCGTCCGTGAGCTGGGTCAATACTCCGGTGTTGAAGCTCGCCACATTCGGTGCCTGGACCCACGCGCTCGCCTGCACACGCACGGCATTGGCGGCGCTCGATGGCGTGATGCTGAGGGTCGCGTTCGTGACATCGACGTAGCTCGTGCTGGTGGTCGATGAGCCACCCGATTCGGCGTGGACGTTTTGCACGCGCGTATTCGGCAGCGGCACGCCCGGCCCGAACACCTGTGCGCGCGTCGGCGCCGCCGCGTACGTGCCGGCAACCGCGAGCCCGGCCTCATAGGACACGTAGCCCAGCACGGTATAGGGCTTACTCGCCACCGCCGCGCCGGTGTAGAACACTTGCGCGGAGTCGGCCGCACCAGCTCCGCCTTCAGCCGTCGATGAGGCGATGCCCCACGCTGCGAGGGGGTGGATGCTGAGGGCAGCGCGGCAGTTGATCACGCCCAGGCGCAGCGTCCCGGCATCGTTGAACGCCACAACCCAGACCCGAAACGCGCTGGTGCTGGCGCCGAGCGTCGATCCGGAAGACACCACGATGGATGTCGCAGCCACTGCGCGTAGCACTTCGCAGTCGCCGTCGACAGCGTTCACGCTGCGAAACCCAATCCTCCCCGGGTCCGCGTGTGAAGGGTTGGCCCCGCCCACCGTCTTCAGCGCGATGGTCAGTGCATTGCCGGCGACGGAGGCGGAGAGCGCCACGTTCTCCAGCATGCCTGCGGCTATACCCTTGCCCAGACATGTCAG
>JBQTHU010000055.1:0-1726 GCA_052389535.1 Betaproteobacteria bacterium
GCGCGGCGCCTCGCCGAGCAGGCGGAAGTCGATGCGCGGCTTGCGCGGTCGCTGGCTGAATCGGAACAGGCCCGGGAAGCGCTGGCTGAAGTGCAGCGCGGCACGCAGGCGCTCAAACAGGAACTGCAGCGGAGGACGCAATGAACATTCCTCTTCGGACGACCCTCGTGGTTGCTGCTGCGGCGCTTGCCGCGGGGTGTGCCACGACCTCGCAGATCCCCGCGCCGTTGCAGGAGGCGCGCGACGCCTACAGCACGGCGCAAGCGAAGCCGCACGTCCCGCGCTTCGCCTCTGCGGAACTCAACCAGGCCGGACGCGCGCTCAATGAGGCCGAGCGTTCGTGGCGTCAGGATGCGGACGAGGACATCGCGGCGCACCAGGCCTACCTGGCGGAGCAGCGGGCGCACATCGCGGTCAATGTTGCGAACGCACGCACGGCGCGCGCTGAAATCGACCAGGCGGATGCTGAGCGCAGGGCCGTCGTCGCGGAAGCGCGTCGGCTTGAAGCCCAGGAAGAGAGCCGGCAGGCGCAGGATGCACGGCAGCAGACTGCCGAGGACCTGGCGCGGGCGAAACAGGCACGAGCGGACGCCGAGCAGGCACGGCAGAGCGCGGAGCAAGCTGTAAGCAGGCTCAAGGAGCAGTTGCAGGACCTCAAGGCGGAGCGCACCGATCGCGGCTGGGTGCTGCGGCTCGGGTCCGAAGTGCTGTTCGATGTCGGCGAGGCGACGCTCAAGCCCGGGGCGCGTCGCGCTATCGACAGCCTCGCGCAATTTCTGCGAGATTATCCTGACCAGCAGGTCAGCATAGAGGGGTTCACGGATAACACCGGCTCGAGCGACTTCAACCTCGCGCTTTCGCAGCGTCGAGCGCAAGCCGTCAAACAGGCGATCGCAGCGGCAGGCATCGATCCGGGCCGTATCGAAGCGCGCGGCTACGGCGAGTCGTTCCCCGTGGCGAGCAATGACACCACGGCCGGCCGTCAGCTCAATCGCCGCGTGGAGGTGCTGCTGCCCGAAACGCAAGACGGCGGGGACGCCTCCGCGGTTCGCAAATGAAACGCTGCTCATCCTGAAACGAGGAGATCATCTCATGTTGCAGAAAGTGCACGATATCAATGGCGACGCGATCGTCGCGCGGGACGGCGAGATCGGTTCGGTCAAGGACGTTTACTTCGACGACGAGCGCTGGGCGGTGCGTTACCTGGTGGTCGATACCGGAAAGTGGTTGCCGGGCAAGGAGGTACTCATCTCGCCGGCATCCGTTACGGCGGCCGACGCGGACGCGGGCACGATCGCTGTGAATCTCACGCGCGAGCAGGTCCGTCAGGCACCGGCGTCCGAGGAAAGACCGCCCGCCTCGCGACTGTACGAGGAAGCTCACGCGCGCTACTACGGTTATCCATACTACTGGTATGGACCGTACCTCTGGGGTCCCGTGATGATGCCGGGCGTGCCACCCGGAACCGGACGCCTGCCGCTGGAGCGTGAATACAAGGAGCGCGCACAGCAGGCGAGCCGCCGGGCCGAGCAATCGCATTTGCGCAGCGGTGATGAACTCGCGGGCTATTACATCAGCGCGGCGGATGGTGAGATCGGGCACGTGGAGGACTTCATCGTGGACGACAAGACCTGGGCGGTTACCGACATGGTCGTCGATACGCGCAACTGGCTGCCGGGACGCAAAGTGACGATTCCGCCGGGCGCAATTCAGCATGTAGACTGGG
>JBQTHU010000056.1:0-4874 GCA_052389535.1 Betaproteobacteria bacterium
CTGGTTCTCGCGTATCGCGATGAATTCCATCTCGGGTGTAATGACGCCGCGCCGCGCGTAATGCATCTGCGTGACGTTCATGCCGGCGCGCGCGCGACGCGGCTGGCGCTCGAGATTGAACCGCAGGCTCGCGAGCCTGGGATCGTCCAGGCGTTCGCGGCCGTAGCGCGAAGTCGGGCCGGAAAGCGCCTCGGTATCGCCGCGCTCGATGATCCACTGCGCCCGCAGCGCCGGCAGGCCGGAACGGACGTCTATGCGCACCGTCGGGTCGGTATAGGGCCCGGATGTGTCGTAAACGTGAATCGGAGGGTTCTTCTCCGCACCGAACGAAGCCGGTGTATCGGACTGGCCTATCTCGCGCATCGGCACGCGGATGTCCGGACGCGAGCCTGCGACATACACCTTGCGTGAATTGGGCAGGGGTTGCACGGCCGCTTCATCGACGTGCGCCGCGGTGTTGAGAAACTTCGGATTGGCGTTCATGCATCGCTCCTTCGCCGGCCGGGAGCGATGGTGGAGAGTCGGCACCACGCTTCCCTACGACGGCATTACCCGCATCAGGTTCTAAGGGTCTTTCTCACCCCGAAGCAAAGTCGGCGACTGCGGCCGTCCCAGCGCTCGCGAGGACCCCCAACGTGTCCGCTAAACGTACTCGAATTATGGGATAATTACAAGGCTACGCAAACCACTTCCCCGAGTCCGGTTCTTCCGCGATGGCGCCTATGGATTATGAGCTGGCACGCTTCAACATGGTCGAGCAGCAGATCCGCACTTGGGAGGTGCTCGATCCGCGCGTGCTCGATCTGTTGCGCCATGTGAAGCGCGAGGATTTCGTGCCGACAAAATACCGGGAAGTCGCCTTTGCGGACATGGAGATTCCCCTGGGCCACGGCGAGAAAATGCTGCAGCCCAAGCTCGAAGCGCGCATGCTGCAGGAGCTGGAACCGAGGGAAACCGACCGCGTTCTGGAAATTGGCACGGGCAGCGGCTACATGACCGCCCTGCTAGCGAGACTCGGCGGGCACGTCTACAGCGTGGAAGTCATTCCGGAGTTCGTGCGCCCGGCGGCGCAGCGGCTCACGGCAGCCGGCATCGAAAACGTCACGCTGGAGTCAGGTGACGGCGCGCGGGGATGGGACCGGCACGCGCCTTACGACGCCATCGTGCTGACAGGCTCGGTGCCCCTGCTCCCTGAGTCGTTTCAGAAAAGCCTCAAGCCGGGAGGCCGGATGATCGCCGTGGTCGGCGAGCCGCCCGTCATGGAAGCGCGGCTCATCACCTGCCTTTCGCATGGCGTTTACAACACCGTGGGATTGTTCGAGACTTGCATAGCGCCGTTAAGAAACGCCCTGCAGCCTGAAAGATTCGTGTTCTAGCTCGCTTTGGTGGCGGGCGCACAAGAACGATAACCGCCATGAAACGCTTTGCCGTCTGTACCCTGTTGCTCGGCTTCGCCGCCCCGGCTGCAGGCGCCGATCTGGGCGAACTGTACCGTCAGGCGCGCGATTCCGATGCAGCCTACGCATCGGCGCGCGCCGCCTGGACGGCGGCGCAGGAAAAGATTCCCCAAGGCCGCGCGGGCATCCTGCCGGCCGCAAATCTCTCGGCTTTCACCCAGTACAACGATCGCGAAATCCGCTTCCGCACCCCCGGCACGCCGGCTGCAACCTCCAACTTCAATTCCAATTCGCTGACGCTGTCGCTCACGCAGCCGCTCTACCGGCGCCAGAACTGGATTGCATACGAGCAGGCCAAGACGCAGGTGCTGCAGGCGGATGCGCAATTTGCACTCGCCGCCCAGGATCTGATCCTGCGCATGGCGCAAGCCTACTTCGATGTTCTGCTCGCGCAGGATACGGTCGCCTTCGCCCAGGCGCAGAAGGCGGCGATCGGCGAGCAACTCGCGCAGGCGAGGCGTAACTTCGAGGTCGGCACCGCCACCATCACCGATCAGCACGATGCACAGGCGCGCTACGATCTCACGGTGGCGCAGGAAATAGCCGCGTTGAACGACCTCGAGATCCGCCGCCGGCAGCTCGCGCAGATCATAGGCCGCGCGGCGCCCGTGCTGGCACCGCTCGGCAAGCTCCCGCTCGCGTCGCCGGATCCCAACCGCATAGAGCGCTGGGTGGAGCAAGCCACCGCTTCCAGCATTCAGGTCGTCATCAACGACGCGGCGCTGACGTTCGCCCGGCAGGAAGTCGAGCGCAATCGCGGCGGGCATCATCCCACGCTGGATGCTTTCGCAAGCTACAGCGACAGCAGCGCCGGCTCGGGTGCGCAAGGCGGACCCGGCAACGACAGCAACAGCAAGATCGTGGGCATACAGCTCGCCCTCCCGCTGTATCAGGGCGGCGCAACGGCTTCGCGGGTTCGGGAGGCGCTCGCCAACGAGGAACGGGCGCGTCAGGATCTGGAAAACGCCCGCAGAAGCGCGGAGCTCGCGGCACGCCAGGGCTTCCTGGGCGTGACCAGCGGGGTCGCCCAGGTGAATGCGCTGCAGGCCGCGCTGGTGTCCAGCCAGAGCAGCCTGGATTCCACCCGGCTGGGACTCGAAGTCGGCGTCAGGACACAGGTCGACGTGCTGAACGCGCAGCAGCAGCTGTTCAGCACGCGGCGCGACCTCGCCCAGGCCCGTTACAACTACATCCTTTCACTCCTGCGCCTCAAGGCCGCGGTCGGCACGTTGACCGAGGACGATATCGTCAGGGTCAACGCCTGGCTCGCGCGGAAGTAGTTTCGCTCCCTGCCAGCAGCTCGAGCACGCGCTTCGTTGCGCCTTGATGCGCTTTGACGAAGTCGATTCCTGCCTGCCCCATCCGCTGTGCAATTACCTTGTCAATGAGCAGCTGTCGCGCCTGCACCATGAGCTCATCGACATTCTTCACGCGGCACGCAGCGCCTGCCGCCACGGCGTTCTCTGCCGCTTCGGAAAAATTGAACGTATGCGGGCCGAAGAGCACCGGCTTGCCCACCGCGCACGCCTCGATCATGTTCTGACCGCCGAGCGGCAGCAGGCTGCCGCCGACGAAAGCGACATCGCATGCTGCGTAGTACGCGGGAAGCTCGCCCATGCTGTCGCCGAGCAGCACCTGCGTCCGCGCGTCGACCGGAACATTCGCGCTGCGACGCTGATAGCGCAGCCCGCCGCGCTCGAGCAGCGCCGCCGCCGCGTCGAACCGCTGCGGATGGCGCGGCACAATCACGAGCAGCGCATTGTCCACATCAAGCCGTCGCAAGTGCTCGATCAGTAATGACTCTTCGCCCTCGCGCGTGCTCGCCGCGAGCAGCACCCGGCGGGCCGCTCCGTATTGCCGGCGCCACGATGCTCCGAGCGCAAGTTGTTCCGGCGGCGGTTCCAGGTCGAACTTGAGATTGCCGGTGACCACCACGTTGCCGGCGCCCAGTGCGGCGAGGCGCTGTGCGTCATCCGGGCCCTGCGCGGCAATCCCCGTAATTTCGCCAAGGGTCTCGCGCATGAGCCCCTCGAAGCGCCGATAACCGGCATGCGACTTTCCGGACAATCGGGCATTCACCAGATAAACGGGAATGTCACGAACGCGACAGCCGTGTATCAGGTTGGGCCACAGTTCGGTCTCCATGAGCAGCGCCATGGTCGGGCGATAATGATCGAGAAACCGTGCCACGCTGCGCGGAAAATCATAGGGCAGATAGCAACGGTCAACCGAATCCCCGAAGAGCGCCTCGCCCGTCTCCCGGCCGGTCGGCGTCATGTGACTGACGAGGATGCCGTGACCCGGATGGTCCTTCCGCAGTGCGCGAACGAGCGGCTCTGCAGCACGGGTCTCCCCGACGGATACCGCATGGATCCAGATCAGCGGGCTGCCGGCGCGCTGCCGGTAGTAGCCAAAGCGTTCCGGAATCCGCTGCAAGTACGCCGGCTGGCGTCGCGCGCGCCATGCGAGATGCCATAATGCCGCCGGCAGCAGGAGGTACAGCAGCATGGTGTAGCCGAGTCGTCTGCGGGTCACGGCGCGAGTCGCTCGATGGCACCTATGACTTCGTCGGTCGCGGGCATCGCCCCCGGCACGCCGACATTCTGCGCACGCTTGCAGCCATGGAGCCCGGTCCGCGCCGGATCCGTAGCGCAGTAGATTCCGATCGTCGGCACGCCGAGCGCCGCGGCGAGATGAGTAAGTCCGGTATCCACGCCGACCACTGCGTAGGCGCCGGCAAGCAGCGGCATCACCTCGCGCACCGAAAGCCCGGGCGCAACGATGCCCTGCGTGGCGTGCGCGAGCCGCTCGCTCCGTTCACGCTCCGCGACGTCGCCCCATGGAAAAACGCAGCGCACATTGTGCCGTCCGAAGTAGTGTCCGATCTCATGCCAGCGCGATTCCGGCCACAGCTTGCGACTCGCGCTGGTGGAATGGATGAGCACGGCATATCCGCCCTGGGGTAACCACTCGCGGTTGGCGCGCGCCACGTGCATGCCGTAATCCACCCCGGCAGGCACGCCATAACTCAGCGCCTTGGCGGCGAGAGCGCGGTTGCGTTCCACCGCGTGCTGCGACCATGGCACGCGAAAGGCGCGATCATAGAGAATCGCGAGCGGCTCACGGGAACTGCGCCAGTCGAGGCCATAGCGGACGCCGCGCGCCGCCCGCGCAATGAGCGCGCTCTTCAGCAGTCCCTGGGTATCGATCACCGCGTCGTACGCTTCGCTACGCAGCGCCGCCGCAAACGCTCGTATTTCCCCGCGCACCCGCGCCTGCAACATCGAAGTACGCCAGCGGCGCACCGCAACCGGCAGCACGCGCCGCACGCCGTCATGCGCGGCTGGTATCGCGGAAAAGTTCTCTTCCACCACCCAGTCCACGGCCGCTGCCGGGATGGCGCGGCGAATATCGCTC
>JBQTHU010000057.1:0-11851 GCA_052389535.1 Betaproteobacteria bacterium
CGCGTCGTGTGCGGGCGTGTTCGACGAAATGGAAAAAGAGTCGCCGCTCTCAGCGATCCTGCTCGCGCGGGACGCGGCTCGGGAGGCAAACGCGGATCTGCTCATCGGCGTGGGCGCGGGCAGCGTCATTCAGGCAACCCGCGTGGTCGCGATCCTGCTGGCGGAAAAGCGGCCGGTCGAAGAATTGATCACGCAGTATCCGGAGCAGGGCCCTGCGGTCAGTCCCAAACTGATGGCGCCGAAACTGCCGATCATCAACGTGCTGACTGCGGCGACCTCCGCCCAGAACCGCGCGGGCTCTGCGGTGAAGAGCGAGACAGTGGATCACCGCATGGAGTTTTTCGATCCGAAGACCCGCCCGGTCGCGCTCTTCTGGGATGCAGATGCGCTGCTCACGGCGCCGCCGGGCCTTGCGCGCGATACCGGCGCCGCGGTGCTGTGGCGAGCGCTGATGAACCTCGGCGCCACGCGCATGAACCCGCTGGTGGAGGGCGATCGCCTGCAGGCCTTCCGGCTCGCCCGGGGTGCCACGATGAAGATCTCGGACTCCCAGGATGCCGCGCCGCGCATCGACCTGTGCGCCGCCGCCTTTCTGCAGAACCGTGACGCCGACGAAGGCGGCACCATGTTCGAGCGGCACTGGGCGGGCCGCGTCATCTATGCCTTCGCTGCCGCGCTCTTCAACCTCCATCCGCACGTGAGCCAGGGCGCGGCCAACTGCGCGTTGAGCGGCACGGTGATCCGCAAGCTCGGCGCGCGCAATCTTCAGGAAATGGCGCACATCGCGCAGGCGCTCGACGCCTGGACGGACAGCGACCCGCTGGACACGGCGCCACGCCGCGCGGCGGACGCGGTGGACGCGCTGTTCCGGGGCATCGGCATGCCGACTCGGTTGGGCGAGCTTGACGTGCCGAGAGAAAACGCGGAGCGCGTGCTCGAGCACGCGCTGAAGAACTTCAATGCCGATCCGAAACGCGAGTTTGGGCGCGAGCGCGAATTACTGAAGGAAGTGCTGCTCGCGGCGTGGTAGCAACCACTACGATCAACCGGAAAAAGGAAGGCGAGTGGACAACCTTGCGGTCGGCATGAAACACGTCCTCGAAAGAGAAGTCGCCGAGAAATTCTGCACGGCGCGCGCCTGAAAAAGAAGATCAGCGCTTCGACGCCATCGTCGACTTGATCAGCGAGCGCGGGTCGCGCAACCGGAAGCGCCCCGTATCGACCTGCGCGAGAAATTCGGCGGTGATGCGGTTGAAGAAATCCGGCTCTTCCAGGTTGACCGCATGTCCCGTTCCCGGCACGACCGTGAGCCATGCCGAGGGGCACACACGCTTGATGAAGACGCCCGGATCCAGGCAGTTGTTGTCCTCGTCGCCAGTGACCATATGCAGCGGCACCTTGAGCTTCGACAGCCCGCGCTCGAGGTTGTAGACGCTGGGCCGCCTCGCCTGGATGCCGCGCAGCGTGTTGGCGGACCCGAGTGCGGAGTGCTTCGCGAATTCGGCGCAAAAGTGCCTGAAGCCGCGCGGGTCCTTGTTCTGGAACTGCACGCGCGAAGGGCCGATCTGGTAGGGCTGGATCGCTTCCGGGGTGCCCAACTCCTCGTAACGCCGCGCCATCACTTCCGTGTCGCGTGCGAACTGCGCCTTCTTGTCCGGGTCCGAACCGTAGCCCACCCCGATCGCGGTGAGTGAACAGGCCATGCGCGGATAGCGCAGCCCGAAGTGAACGGTGGCGAACCCGCCCATCGAGCAGCCGATGATGTGGGCCTTGCGGATCTTGAGATGGCGCATGACGTTCGCGATGTCATCGGTCGCGATGGCCTGTGAGTACTTGGAGCCGGTTTTCGGCACGTCGGAGGGGGGATAGCCGCGCGCGTTGTAGGCGATGCAGCGGTAGCGGCGGCTGAAGTAGCGCAGCTGCGGCTCCCAGCTATAAGTATCGTCGGCGAACTCGTGCACGAATACGATGGGAAGGCCCTTGCCGGCCTCCTCGTAATACAGTCGGACGCCATTCGACGTTGCATACGGCATGATTTTCTCCTCTCCTGTTTGTTGGAACGATCGAAAAGTAAGACCGGGATGGTGAATGCTACTTGCCGGGCGCCATGGTCGATGCATTGAGCGAACGCGGGTCGCGCGGCCGCCAGCGGTCCGACTCGACCTGCGCCAGGAATTCCGCGGTGAGGCGATTGAAGTACTCGGGTTCCTCGACGTTCACGGCATGGCCGGTACCGGGAACGACGGCAAGGGACGCCGAGGGGCAGGCGCGCTTGATGAAAAGACTCGGCGCGAGCGCGCTCGGATCTTCATCCCCGCACACCACCTGCAGCGGCACGGCAAGACGGCGCAAGGCCGATCCCAGGCGGTAGATGCTGGTCCGCCGCGCCTGCACGCCGCGCAGCGTGTTGGCCGCTCCCAGCGCGGAATGTTCCGCGACGCGACTGTAGAATTCATCAAACCCGCGCGGATCCTTGAGGCGCAGCGGGATCCGCGCCGGATGGTTCAGGTACATTTTCACCACTTCGCGCGTGCCGAGGGCCAGTTAACGCTGCGCCTGCGCCTCGGTATCGCGGTGAACCTGCTCCAGTTTCGCGAGGTCCGATCCCGCCCCCACCCCGACCAGCGTCAGCGAGCGCGCCAGACGCGGATAATGCAGGCCGAACTGGAGCGTGGTATAGGCGCCCATCGAGCAGCCGATGACGTGGGCCCTGCGCTCGCCGGCGTGCCGCAGCAGGTTCGCGATGTCGTCGGCCGCGATGCGGTGTGAATAACTGGAGGGGAATCGAGGCACGTCAGAAGGCGGATAGCCCCGCGCGTTGAATGCGAGGCAGCGATGGCGACGACTGAAGCGCCGCAACTGCGCCTCCCAGCTGTAGAGGTCGCCGGAAAACTCGTGCACGAAGACGATCGGCGTGCCTCGTCCGCTCTCCTCGCAATAAAGGCGGACACCGTTCGACAGGGCGTAGGGCATGGCGTGTTGTTCTTCGTTCCGGCGCGATACTTTAGCTCATTTCAGCGCGGCTGCCTGATGCGCGATGCGGATGCCGGCGAGCACGAACACGGCGCCCACCATCTGGAACGCGGTCAGCGTCTCACCGAGCAGTATCCAAGCGAAGAGCGCAGCGGCGACCGGCTGCAACAGCAATCCCACCGAGGAGAATGTCGCGGGGAGATGCGCCATCGCATAAGCGATGAGGCTTTGTCCTGCCACCTGCGCAAACAGCGCAAGCCCGAAAAGCCTGAGCCAGCCGATGCCCGAATCCGGCAGGAGCCGATCTCCGGAAAGCAGCGCAATCGGAAGCAGCGCAGCCGCCATCACTGCGCTGCTGTAGGCCATGATGTGCGCCGTGCTGGCAGTGCCGCGCAGGCGCGTCACGGTGATCTGATAGGCGGCGTAGATCATCGCGGTCACGACGCCCAGCGCGTCGCCCAGCAGAGCCAGTTCGGATACCCGGAAGTTCGCACCGACCAGCAGCGAGACGCCGCCCAGGGCGGCCGCCAGCCCGACCGCAAACAGCACGGCCGGGCGCTGGCGGAAGATCAACCAGGCCGCAAGCGTGACGAAGATCGGCGCAAGGTTGGCGAGCAACGTGGAGTTGGCCACCGAAGTGAGCACGATCGACCAATGCCACACCGCGAGATCGCCGGCGAAAAACAGTCCGGCAGCGGCTACGCCGATCCATTCGCGCCGGCTGCGGCTTGCGTGCGCGCCGCGCGCACCTTCCGCGAACGCCCAGAAGAAAAGAAAAGGCAGCGCCAGAAACACGCGCCAGAACGCGGTCGCGACCGGCCCGGTCTCGCTCACTTTGACGAAAAGCGGCGCCGTGGCGATCGCGATGGCGCCGGCGAAGAGCGCAACCAGCGCAACGCTCCTCGCGCGCGGGTCGTGCGGCAACGCCTGTGTCGGGACAGTGTTCATGACGGCCGCGCCTGACGCGCCGCCTTCTGGTCGTTATTTGCCGGTGAACCTGGGCTTGCGCTTTTCGATGAAGGCCGCCATGCCTTCCTTCTGATCCTGGGAAGAGAACAGGATCTGGATGGCCTTGGTCTCCAGCGCAAGCCCGGTGTCGAGCGCCGCATCCATGCCCCGCAGCACCGCTTCCTTGGCCTGCTGGATCGCGAGCGGCGAGAGCGCGGCGATCTGCTGCGCCATGTCGACTGCCCGCTTCTCGACTTCGGCGTCGGGCGCGATTTCACTCACGAGCCCCATGTCGAACGCCTCCTTCGCGCCGAAGAGATCGCCGGTCAGGATGTAGCGCATCGCCTTGTACTTGCCCGCCGCGCGCGTCAGCCGCTGCGTGCCGCCGCCACCGGGGATGATGCCGATTCTGACTTCGGGCTGGCCGAACTTCGCGGATTCACCCGCGATGATGATGTCGCAGGTCATGGCAAGCTCGCAGCCGCCGCCGAGCGCGAACCCGTTCACCGCCGCGATCACCGGCTTGGGGCATGCTGCGATGGCGCGCCACAGCTTGTGCGTCCCGCGGGCAATCATGTCGATGGTGCCCGCGCCAGCCATCTCCTTGATGTCCGCACCGGCGGCGAAGCTCTTGTCGGTGCCGGTGAGGACAATCGCGCGTACCGCGTCGTCCTCGCCCGCCTCGGTGAGGTGCTTCGCGATGAGGCGCCGCACTTCCATGTTGAGCGCGTTGCGCGCTTCGGGCCGGTTGATGCGGATCAGCATCAGTGCTTCCCCAGGATGTTCGATGAGGACGACGGGCGCGGTCATGATGAACCTATTTCGCCAGGCCGAGATCGACCAGCACCGATTTCATCGCCTCGTAAGTCTCGTCGAGGTCCTTGCGGAATTCCTTGCCGGTGAGGAAATCGTTCGACCAGTAGTTCCTCTCGAGATCGGCCTGCCACTCCGGCGCTTCCGTCGCCTTGCGCAGCGCCCCCTCCCAGAATGCGACCTGCGGCTGGGTGAGCCCTTTCGGGGCGACGATGCCGCGGAAGCCGCCGTAGACCAGCTTCACGCCCAGCTCGTTCCAGGTCGGCACGTTGGCGAGCGTGCCGCCGAACCGGCGCGGCCCGGCCACTGCGACGACCCGCATGTTGCCGTTGGCGACGTGCGGCGCGGCGTTGCCGGCAGCGGTCGTGACGAGATCGATATGGCCGCCGAGCAGATTGGTGATCGCTTCCGCCGAGCCTTTGTACGCGACGGCCTTGAGGTCCTTGGCGTTGCCGCCGATCGATTTCATCAGCAGGCCGGCGGCGATGTGGTTGTGGCTGCCGAGCGCGGTCGCGAACCCGATGGCGACCGACTGCGGATCCTTCTTGAGCCGCGCGATCAGGTCCTTGCCGTCCTTGATAGAGGAATTGGCGTTCACCGCGAACACCACGTAGTCGTTGAAGAGCGATGCGATGGGCGTGAAATCGCCGTGGTGGATCTTGCTGCGCCCGGTGATGTGGTTGGTGAGCAGCGCCGTCGTGCCTACCAGCAGCGTGTGCGGGTCGCCCTGCTTCTGCGAGACGTAGGTGAACGCGATGCTGCTGCCACCGCCCGGGCGGTTCACCACGGTGATCGAAGTGGGCACGAGCTTTTTGTCGACGAGCGTGCGCTCGACCGCGCGCGCCGTTTTGTCATTGCTGCCGCCAGGTGCCGAGCCGACGACGATCTCGACATTGCGCTGCGGCGACCAGCCCTGCGCATGCACCGATGCGCTCAGCGCGAGCAGCCCCACACCCAATACACGGTAAAACGTCATGCTTTCCTCCTAGGTTGTGAGCGCGGGCCACAACAGATCGGGGTCGCGCTTCTGTGTAATGCCGCCCAGCCGGGCGGCCCAATGCGCTTCGTTGCCATATTCCTCACGCCATGACCACAACCGCAGCGTGGCGTGATGCAGCGGATATTCGTCGGTGACGCCGATGGCGCCGTGAACCTGGTGGGCGATGAGCGCGCCCGCGTGCGCCGCCTCGGCAGTGCGGATTTTGGCCGATGCCACCGCCAAAGTCACCTCCGCGTCGCGCTCCACTGCACCCGCGGCGGACAGCGCGGCTGCGACCGCGGCGGCGACTTCGGCGGCAAAGCGCGCGAGCTGCTGCTGTATTGCCTGGAACTGGCCGATCCGGCGGCCGAACTGCACGCGCTCCTGCGCGTAGCGCACGGCAAGCTCCAGTGCGCGCTCGAGCGCGCCCGCCATGAGGAGCGCGCGCGCCAGCGCGCCTCGCAGCATGAGGGTGCTGTGCGTTACCGGGCCGGCGGGCGCTGCGTGCTCGGCGATCACGTCGCGCAGCAGCACAGCGTCGCGCGGTTCGTTGGCGAGATTCCGGCCCGGCCGAATGGTGCAGTGCGCGGGATCCACGCTCACCACCACGCCGCCGGCGTCCGAGTGAGCGAGCAGCACCAGGCGCTGTGCCATGCGCGCCCAAGGCACGCGCTCGAGCGCGCCGGAGACGATCCAGCGATCGCGCTCGCGGTGTGCGCCGACCGTTTCGCCGCCGGTTGGCCCGACGGCGAGCGGGCCAGGCGGGACCGGCAGGCCCGTCGCAGCGAGCATCCATGCCGCCAGCATGGCGGTCTCGGCAAGCGGCACCGGCGCGGTGTAACGGCCTGCGATACGCAGCACGGCCGCGAGATCCGATAACGTGCCGCCAGCGCCGCCGGCTTCTTCGCTCACGCCGATGCGCGTGAACTCGGCTGCTTCCAGCGCCTGCCACAGCGGCTGCGACCAGCCCTCGCGTCCTGCGGCCTCCAGCAGCTTGCCGTCGACACGGTCTTTGAAAAGCCGCGTCGCCGACTCCTCCAGCATGGTGCGCACTTCGTTCGCCACGTTCATTTGAGCGGTGCCAGCAGCCGGCGCGCGATCAGCGTGCGCAGCACCTCGGTGGTGCCGCCGCGCAGCGTGGAGATCGGCGAGCACACGATCGTTTCGGCGAGATAGCGCCCGAAGAGATCGGTGGCGTCCGGCGAGGGCTCCACGTCCACCAGAAGCCGCGCCGCATCCACGATCTCTCGCTCGAGGAACGTTCCCATGTCCTTCACCAGCGCCGCTTCCGTGGCGAGGTCCGGTTGCGTGCCGGCGTGTGCGGCATCGCGCGCCGGTTCCAGCGCGAGGGCGATGGCGAGCGACATGCGGCGCAGCGTCCACATGCGCGCGGTGAGCCGCCCTATCGTGTCCTGCGCCCGGGCGTCGGCCGAAAGCCCCAGGCGCCGCACCAGCTCTATGAGCAGCGGAAAGGTCGTCATGTAGCGCTCCGGCCCGCTGCGTTCGAGCGCGAGCTCGGAGGTCACCTGCTTCCAGCCTTGCCCGACTTCACCCACCACCATCTCGTCCGGGACGTAGACATTGTCGAGGAACACTTCGTTGAAATGGTGGTGGCCGTTCATGAAGCGGATCGGCCGCACGGTGACGCCGGGCGCGCCGAGTTCCACGATCAACTGCGAGAGGCCTTCGTGCCGGTTGCCGGTATCGGCGGACGTGCGGCACAGCACGAAAAACGCGTGCGCCCTGTGCGCCCAGCTGGTCCACACCTTCTGGCCCGTGACGCGCCAGCCGCCGGGCACGGGCTCGGCCCTGGTCCTGACCGAGGCGAGATCCGAGCCGGAGTTCGGCTCGCTCATGCCGAGTGCGAAGTAGCATTCGCCGCGCGCGATCGCCGGCAGATACTTCTGCTTGAGGCGCTCGGAGCCGTATCGCAACAGGCTCGGGCCGGTCTGGCGGTCGCCGAACCAGTGTGCGGCGCACGGTGCGGCGGCCGCGAGCAGTTCCTCGGTGGCGACGAACCGTTCGAGATAAGAGCGTTCCTGTCCGCCGTAGCGCTTCGGCCACGTCATGCCGATCCAGCCGCGCGCGGCGACCTTGCGCGTGAATCGGGCATCGAACTCCGCGTGTCCGAGGTGAGGCGTGTAGGATGCGGCCGCCGTTTCAGCTTTGAGAAACGCGCGCACCTCCTCGCGCAGCGCGAGGGCCGATGATGGCAGCTCCAATGCGGAGAAATCGACGTTTTCGAACAGCACGTCAGGTTACCGTATCGGGGCGCAGCACGATGAGCGCGTCGGCTGCCACCACTTTGTCGGCGCTGACGAACAGCGGATTGACGTCCAGTGTGGCGATGCGGTCGGCGTGGTCGGCCGCGAGCAGCGAGACGCGCGACAGCGCCTCGGCCAGCGCATCGACCGCAAGCGCCGGCCGCCCGCGATAGCCGGTGAGCAGCGCGTGACCGCGGATTTCAGCCATCATCTCACGTGCCGCCTGCACGTCGAAAGGGGCATAGCGATACGCGACGTCCTTCAGCACTTCGGCGAACACGCCGCCCAGTCCGAACATTACCAGCGGACCGAAAAAGGCGTCATTGACCGCACCGGCGATGACCTCCTCGCCTGCCACCATTTCGCAGATCAGGACGCGATCGATGCGCGCTTCGGGACGATAGTTGCGCGCGGCAGTCAAAACCTCCTCCGCGCCGCGCTTCAAGTCGCTGAGACTGTTCACGTCGAGCCGCACGGCGCCGGCCTCGGTCTTGTGTGCGATGCCCGGTGAATCGACTTTCACCGCCACGGGAAAGCGCAGCGGCGGCTCTTTCAGGCTCACGATCTCCGGCAAAGACAACGCAATTTCGCGCGTAACCGGTATGCCGTAAGCGGCAAGGCACTGCTTGGACTCATGCTCCGAAAGCGTGCCGCCGCGAGCGGGAAATTCGAGCGCCGGGCGCGCCAGCGGGCGCATGAACGCCCGCCCCGCATGCTCGAGCCAGCGTCGCCGCTTGCGGGCGAACTCGTGCAGCATGCCCGCCGCCCGCGCTGCGCGTGTCGGCGTGAGCAGGCACGGAATCCGGTGCGCTTCCAGGTGCTGCAGCGAAGGTTCTGCGCCATCGCGCACGCGGCTCCACGCGATCGTCAGCGGCTTGTCGGTCGCCTCGGCAACCGCTGTCAGACCTTTTGCCCAGGCTTCCCCCTTCGCGCCCTGCACGGCACCATAGCGCACGATGAGCTGGTCGATGTTCGGGTCGGCGAGTACATGCGCGCAAACCTCGTTCACGCGCTCATGGTCGCCGGTGATCTGCGCGGTGAGATCCACGGGGTTGCCGAACGCGGCATATCGGGGCGCGAGCGGCGCGATTTTCTCAACCGTCTCCGGTTGAAGTTTCGGCAGCTCGAGTCCGCGTTTCTCGCAAGCATCGGCGATCAGCACGCCGGAGCCGCCGGAAGTGGTAATCACGGCCACGCCCGGGCCGCGCGGCAGCCGGCGTCCAAGAAAGGCACGCGTGGCATCGACCAGGTCATGCACGTCGTCGATCTCGATAAAGCCGCCCTCCTCGAAAGCGGCCCGGTAGAAGGCGTAATCAGCCGTCATGCTGGCGGTGTGCGATTGCGCCGCGACGCGCCCGGAGGCGGAGTTGCCGACTTTCCATACCAGCAGAGGCTTCTGAAGTTCCAGCGCGCGCTGTCCGAGCGCTCTCAGGCGCCGCCCGTCGGACACGCCTTCCATGTAGCTCACGACGATCGCCACGTCTTCTCGCTCGAGAAAATCGGCGATGAAGTCGAGGGTGGTGAGATCCGCCTCGTTGCCTGCGGAGACGACGTAGTTGAATCCTATGCCTTCCGCGTCCGCGAGCCCGACCACGCTGAAAGCGAAGCCCCCACTCTGCGAGACGAGTGCGACGGGTCCCGCCTTGAGGTCGGGGTTGGCGAACCCGGCGCCGAAACCGCAGTAGACGCGCTCGTTGAGATTCATCAGGCCGATGCAATTCGGGCCGACCACGCGGACACCGGCTTGGCGCGCCGCCGATTTCAGTTCCTGCTCCAGCGCTGCACCGGAGGCGCCGATCTCGCGAAATCCCGCGGAGAAAATGATCGCGTAGGGTATGCCGGCCCGTCCGCACTCGCGCAAGACCGCAGGCACGGCTGCCGCATTGACCGCAACGATCGCGAGATCGCAAGGCGGGGGCAGTGCTGCGACATCGGGATAGCAGCGCAGTCCGCGCAACTCCTGATATTTCGGATTAACGGGATAGATCGTGCCGCGATACCCGGTCTCCTGCAGAATTCGCACCGGTTCGGCGCCGATGCGGCGCGGATCGGCCGATGCGCCGACCACCGCGATGCCGCGCGGATCGAAGAGGCGCGCGTATCCGCGGCTTGCGCTCATAGCGGCTTGATGCCGGCCGCCTTGACGACTTTGGCGTACTTGGTGATCTCGTCGCGCATGAATTGTGCGAATTCCACTTCGGCGGGCTTGCCGCCGATCGCACGGGCGGTGATATCGGTGTTACCGCCCGCCGCGCAGGGAACGATGATGCGCACGGTGCGTGCCGGGTAGCCCTGCGCCGTCGCGAATGCGGTCCCGAGCATCGCGCAACTGGCGAGAAGCAGGGCTGCTGCGGTTTTCATTTCGATAACGCTCCTGTTGACGTTCAATTCGCGGCGCGGCGCACTTCGTTCACGAGCGGCGCCCCTTGCATCCAGCGCGCGAGATTGTCGCGGAAGATTTCGTAAACGCGACGGTCGTTGCCCTCGGCAACCGCGGAATTGTGCGGCGAGAGGAAAACGTTTGGCATGCCCCACAACGGCGACTCGGGCGGCAAGGGCTCCTTCTCGAACACGTCGAGATACGCCCCCCCGAGATGCCCGTTTTCGAGCGCGGCAATCAGCGCCGGCTCGTCGAGGATCTCGCCGCGTGCGATGTTGATCACACGGGCACCTTGCGGCAGGCGAGCGAGCGCATCAGCGTCGATCAGTCCGCGCGTTTCGGGTGTGAGCGGGCAGGCGACCACCAGCCACTGCACCCGCGGCAGCAACCCGGGCAGCGTGCCGGGCGGATGCAGCTCGTCCACCGCGTCGTCCGCCGGCCGCGCGGAACGGCGCACGCCGATCACGTGCAGGCCGAGCGCCTTCGCGATGCGCGCGAACGCTTTTCCGATGTGGCCGAGCCCCAGCACCAGCGCCGTCTGGCCCTCGAGATCGCGCGGCGCGTCGCGGCCCAGCATCGGCCGCCACGCGCGCTCGCGCTGGGCTTCGAGCCAATGCGGAAAATTGCGCGCGAGCATGAGCAGCGCGGCAATCGCGGTCTGGGCGATCGCCGCTGCGGTGGAGCCGGACGAAGTCGTCAGCCGCACGCCCCGCGCCTGCATCTCGCTGTAGATCGGATGATCCACGCCGGCATTGAAGACGTGCAGCCACTTCAGATTCGGTGCTTTGCGGGCCGCGGAGAAAAACTGGCGCGAGTACTCGGGATAGACGTCGCCGGAAAAGAACGCCGCTTCCACGCGCGCGCAATCCGCATCGCCGAGGCGGTCACCGCGCTCCGGTGGCAGCACGATCAAGTCCAGCCGGTGGCCTGCTCGCGCCGCGACGGCGGAGAGTTCCGGGCCGTGATCGAGGTTGCACCGGTGCGACAGGAGTAGCGCGGTCATGCCAGGGATCGGGTGGTGAGTGGCGAATCGCTCGAATGCGCACCACGGAACGATGTGAACGCCGCTTACGCCGTGGCGCCTGTTGCCGGCTCGCGAATTTTACCTGCTATTTGCTAAGATTTCAGTCCGCCCGCCTCCGAGGCCCATGTCGTGGATATCAACGTGCTCGAACTCGCGCTCCAGCTGATCGCACGGCGCTCCGTCACGCCGGACGATGCCGGATGCATCGATCTGCTCGCCGGGCTGCTGGAGCCGCTCGATTTCCGGTGCGAGCGCATCAGCGCGAACGGCGTGGACAACCTGTGGGCGCGCCGCGGCACGGCGGCACCGCTGCTGTGTTTCGCCGGGCACACCGACGTCGTGCCGACCGGCCCGTTGAACCAGTGGCAGACCGATCCGTTCTCGCCGACGATCAAGGACGGCGTGCTCTACGGGCGCGGCGCCTCGGACATGAAGTCCTCGCTCGCCGCCTTCGTGGTCGCGATCGCGGA
>JBQTHU010000058.1:0-4077 GCA_052389535.1 Betaproteobacteria bacterium
GCGGGCAACGCCGATCCGCTGCTCGCGGCCCAGATGCTGGGGCTCGTAGCACACATCGCGGATCCGGCGTATCTCATGGAGTCAGTTACCGCGCGGGCCGCGAGGGCGATCGGTGTATTGGCGCCGGCCGATTGGTGTTGCGCGGGAGCACGTGCTTCGTTTTCCATCGCCGAGTGCGGAGCGGACGACGATCCCATCGCATGCCTTGCGCCCCGATCGCTCGTCGTGTTCAACGGCCGCGTCATACACCGGCCGGGCGACAGCGGCCACGGCTTGCCGCCGATGACGCAAAAGGAGTGAGCATGGATGTAAACGAGCGTATTCACGCGGAGCTGGTGAAGTGCGGCGTCAAGCTCGCTGCAACGCTGCCCGACGACTTCGTGGCGCCGCTGATTCGACGCTTCGATACGGATCCAGCCATTCGCCATGTGCCGGTGGCGCGGGAAGCCGAGGCGATCGCGATATGCACCGGCGCTTTTTTCGGTGGTGTGCGGGCGGTAGCCGTAATGGGCAATACCGGGCTGCTCACCTGCACCGGCGAACTGGCGACGCTCAACCTGCGACACCAGATCCCGGTTTTCTGCATCGTGAGCCGCCGCGGCTCCATCGACGATCAGCGCATCTACCAGGAAGTGCAGGGGCGGCGCACGATTCCGCTGCTCGACGCCTACGATTTCCCGTACCACGTGTTCGACCGCCCGGAAGACCTCGCCGATATCCCGAACGCCTATGAAACCTGCCGTCTCCAGAAACGTCCGTACATCGCGTTTCTCACGCGGCGTCTCGTCAAAGGAACACCCGCATGAAAACCAGGGAGGCGATGGAAATACTGGCGGCGCACCGGGGCGATGCCGTGGCGGTGTGCGCCCTCGGCATGGCCGCCAACGAATGGTGGGATGTGACGAAGAGCGAAGAGACGTTCTACATGCACGGCGCGATGGGCTTCGCTGCCAGTTTTGCGCTCGGACTCGCGCTCGCCTTGCCCAGGGCTCCGATCTGGCTGCTCAACGCTGACGGTTCGCTGTGCATGAACCTGGGCTGCCTGCTCACGGAAGCGGCGCAGGCGCCCGCGAATCTGAAGCATTTCGTCGTGGACAATCGCGTCTACCAGACCGTGGGCGGCATGCCGATGGTCAACCAGGGTGTGAGCGACTACGCGGCCCTCGCCCGTGCCGCCGGAATTCCACGCGCAACCACCCTCGACAACGTGGATGCTCTGGAACGCGCACTGCCGGGAATCGCCTCGCAGCCCGGACCGTGCTTCACGGTGCTCAGGGTGGAACCGGAGACGGGTTTTCTCGGCACGCCGCCCATGACCTATGAAGGCCCGGAGATGAAGTATCGCTTCGGACGGGCGCTGGAGCGGCGGTTCGGCATCACGGTGTTCGGCCCGCAAGGTTACTGAGCGCCTTACCCGACGGAAGTTCGGTCGCGCTGTCAGCGCAACGTCATAGAGCCGCGTTAAAGTTCCACCATGCGGCTTTCACGACGCACCTTCCTTCTCACTGCTTCCGGCCTTGTCGCGCTGGGAGTCGTCCCCGCGACCCGCGTACTGAGCCAGCCGCGGTTCAGCGGCAATCCCTTTACGCTCGGCGTGGCTTCGGGTTACCCGCAACCCGACGGCTTCGTATTGTGGACCCGGCTTGCACCCGACCCGCTGAACGGCGGCGGGATGGCGTCTCAAACGGTTCGCGTCGCATGGGAGGTCGCGTCCGACGAATCCTTCCGGACGGTCCTCACGCGGGGCACGGCGCTCGCCACGGTGCAATGGGCACACTCCGTCCACGTCGAGGTGGCGGGCCTGCAGCCCGGACGCTGGTACTGGTATCGCTTCCGCGCAGGTGACGCCGTGAGCCTGCCGGGGCGCAGTCGCACGGCGCCGGCGACGGGTGCGCCGGTCGAGCGCATGCGCTTTGCATTCGCGTCGTGCCAGCACTACGAGCAGGGCTATTTCGCAGCCTACCGGCACATGGCGGCGGAAGACCTCGATTTCGTCGCACACCTCGGCGATTACATCTACGAGTCGTCGTGGGGGCGTAAGCACGTGCGCAAGCACGAAGCCGGCGAGCCGATCACGCTGGAGGAATATCGCAATCGTCATGCGCGCTACAAAACGGATGCCGATCTGCAGGCTGCGCATGCCGCTTTTCCCTGGATGGTCACCTGGGACGATCACGAGGTGCAGAACGACTACGCCGGCGATCATTCGCAGGAGCGCGTGCCCCCGGAACTTTTTGCCAGGCGCCGCCGGGCGGCCTACCAGGCCTATTACGAGCACATGCCGCTTCCGGCGTGGGCGCGGCCGCAGCCGCGCGAGATGCGGCTTTATTCGAGCAGCGCTTTCGGGACGCTCGCACGCTTCCACGTGCTGGACGACCGCCAGTATCGCTCGCCTCAAGTGTGCCCGCGCCCGGGCCGTGGGGGCAGCAACGTGGTTCAGGACTGCGCCGAACGTCTCGATCCGCAACGAACGCTGCTCGGCAAGGCTCAGGAGCGGTGGCTGTTCGAGGGCCTCGCCGCATCCGAGGCGCGCTGGAACGTCATCGCGCAGCAGACGCTGGTTGCACAGCTCGACCGCCTGCCGGGTGAAGATCAGGCGTTCTGGACCGACGGCTGGGACGGCTACCCCGAAGCGCGCGCCCGCCTGCTCTCTCACGTGCGGGACAGCAACACTTCGAATCCGGTGTTCATCGGCGGCGACATGCACACTGCCATCGTGGCGGAACTGCGACCGGACTTCGACGACCCGCGCACCCCCGCCGTGGCAAGCGAGTTCGTGGCGACCTCGATCAGCTCGGAAGGCCCGGCGCGGGCGCGGATCGAGGCATGGGCCGCCGATAACCCGCATATGAAGTACGCGGACCCTACCCGCCGCGGCTACACCGTGATGGAGCTTTCGGCCCGGCGGTGCGTGGCGCGGCTCCATACCCTGGACGATGTGAAGGACGCCGGCACGCGAATCCGCAATCTGGTGTCTTTTGCGGTCGAGGATGGGCGGCCGGGACCGCAACGCGCGTAGCGTGTCCGTTGTCAAGGCTTGGATCGCGCGGCGCGCGGATGTAATCTAGAAGCTGCCGTGCCAACCGCATTCAACAAGGTCTTCCGCTCGATCGCCGAGCGCGGCCGCATGCTGCTCAGCCCGCGCCTGCGCGCGGTCAACGCGCGCCGCGACCGCGTCGCCCGCCTCGCCGACCTGTGCCACGCGCTGCTCGCTGAACGCGGGGAGCCGTCGAGCGCTGCGCTCGCGATGGAGGCGCTCGCGGTACATTCCACGCTCGACGATCCCGGCTGCGCGGAGTTCTTCGAGGTTCTCGCGCGCGATTTCGGCCCGGACCAGGAGAGCGTGCTGCGCGCGATCGACGCCTACCGCGCGACGCCCACGCATCGCTCGCTCTCGGCGCTGGAGCAGGCGATCGAGGCCCCGCGCCAGGAACTGTTCCGCCGCCTCAACATGGCGCCCGGCGGGACCGCCGCGCTCGTGGAACTGCGCGGCCGCATTCTTGCGGCGGTGGGGGAACGAGCCCGGCTGCAGCCGGTCGAGCATGATCTCGCGCACCTGCTGCGCTCGTGGTTCAACCGGGGCTTCATCACATTGCAACGGATCGACTGGCACACCCCCGCGCACATCCTGGAGAAACTCATCCAGTACGAGGCGGTTCACGAGATCAACGGCTGGGACGATCTCCGCCGGCGGCTCGCGGCGGACCGGCGCTGCTTTGCGTTCTTTCACCCGGCGCTGCCCGACGAGCCGTTGATCTTCGTCGAAGTCGCACTGGTAAGGGGTCTTGCTTCGGCAGTGCAGCCGCTGCTCAATCCGGCGAGCGAAGTGGGCGATGCGGAACGCGCCGACACCGCGATCTTCTATTCGATCAGCGACTGCCAGCCGGGGTTGCGTGGCATCTCGTTCGGAAACTTCCTGATCAAGCAGGTTGCGGCCGAGCTGCAAGGCGAACTCGGCAAGGTGAAGACCTTCGCCACGCTTTCTCCCGTTCCCGGGTTGCGCGCGTGGCTCGACAAGAGCCTGGCCGATCTCACGCTGCTGCCGGGCGGCATTAAGCTTGCCGCGTGGCTGGAAAA
>JBQTHU010000059.1:0-18018 GCA_052389535.1 Betaproteobacteria bacterium
TCTGCATATAACTCTATCCGCACGGCATTCGGGTCGAGCTCGCCCAGACGGACCTCTACTTCGAATACGTGCCGCGCGCCATCGCTCTCGATTTTCATTTCGCCGAAGCGCAGGGCGGGCCAAGCTGCTTCGATAGCGCGGCGCCAGCTCGCGATGCGCGCGCCGATCGCGCCGCGCTCGGCGGCACGGGCGCGATAAGCCACAGCAGCAGGCAGGTAGTGTCGCTCGGTGTAATCGCGCACCGTGCGGTTCGTGGAAAACTGTGGCGTCAATCGCGCCATGCTCTCACGCATCCGCGCAACCCACGCCGTCGGTATGCCGCGCTCATCGCGGCTATGAAATTCCGGTATCACCTCGCGCTCGAGAAGATCATAGAGCGCCTCGGCCTCGACGGCATCCCAACCCGCAGAGTCTCCATGTTCCTCGCCATCGCCGAGCGCCCATCCGACATCAGGCGCGTAGGCTTCCGCCCACCAGCCGTCCAGCTCCGACAGATTGAGGCCGCCATTGACGAGCACCTTCATGCCGCTTGTTCCGCTGGCTTCCCACGGCCGCCGCGGCGTGTTGAGCCACACATCCACCCCCTGCACCAGGGGCCCGGTCAGCAGCATGTCGTAGTCGCTGAGGAAAACGACGCGTTGGCGCGCTTCAGGCCGCTCGATGAAATGCATCCATTTCTGTATCAGGGCCTGCCCGGCCCGATCCGCCGGATGCGCTTTGCCGGCAAGGATAAGCTGCACCGGGCGCTGAGGATCGTTCAACAGGCGAAGCAGCCGTTCCGGGTCATGCAGCAGCAGGTTTGGTCGCTTGTAGGTCGCAAAACGGCGCGCGAAGCCCAGCGTGAGCGTATCGGGATCGAACACGTGCTTCGCCGCATCGACCGCTTCGGGCCGCGCACCCGAGGCCTCCAGTTGTCGGGACAATCGGATGCGGGCGAATTCGATGAGCGACTTGCGTGCGGTGGCGCGCAGTTGCCACAGCTTCGCGTCGGATACACCGCGAATGTGCTGCTCGAGAGCTTCGATGGTACCCAGCCAGCGGCTCTTTCCACAGGCGTCTGTCCAGATATCGTCGGCCGCCGCCGAGTCCCACGTCGGCATATGAACGCCGTTGGTCACGTGTCCGACCGGCACCGCGTCAACCGGCCAGCGTGCAAACAGCGGCGCAAAGAGACGTCGGCTTACGTCTCCGTGCAGGCGGCTGACGCCGTTTACCGCTCCGCTTCCGCGGATCGCCAGATACGCCATATTGAAAGGCTCCGAGGCATCGTCGGAATTCTGCCGGCCCAGCGCCAGCAAATCGCGACGCGTGATGCCGAGCTGCTGTTCGGCGTACCCGCCCAGACAATGTTCGATCAGCCCCGGATCGTAACGGTCGAATCCAGCAGCGACGGCGGTGTGCGTCGTAAAAAGATTGCCCGCTCGCGTGACGGTCAGCGCGACTTCGAAAGACTGCCCGGTCTGTCGCATGAAAGCGCGCGCACGTTCGAGGACGGCGAACGCGGCATGCCCTTCGTTGAGGTGACAGACTTCCGGCTGAATGCCGAGCGCGGCGAGCAAGTGCCACCCGCCGATCCCGAGTACGAGCTCCTGCAGCAGGCGCAGATCCGGTCCGCCGCCGTAAAGCTCGCTGGTGATGCCTCGGTACACCGGCGAGTTCGCCGGATCGTTGCTGTCGAGCAGGTAAAGCGCCAGGCGCCCGACCCGAACCTGCCACGCGCGCAGCCACACCGTATGGCCCGACAGATCGAGTTTCAGGCGCAGCCACTCGCCATCGGGACGGCGCAACGGTGTGATCGGCAACTGACCAGGATCGTTGTAGGGATAGACGGCCTGCTGCGCGCCGTCGCCATCGATCACTTGGCGAAAATAACCCTGACTGTAGAGCAGCCCCACTGCGATGACCGGTAGGCCCAGATCGCTCGCGGCTTTGAGCTGATCGCCAGCCACATTGCCGAGCCCGCCCGAGTAGATCGGCAGCGCTTCGCTCAGCATGAACTCCATGCTGAAATACGCGATGCAGGTGAGGGGCGATTGCGGATGAGCCTGCTGAAACCACGCCGGCGTCCGTGCCGCTTGCCGCCTCGCCCGCACCAGATCATCGACGCGTTTGCGGAAGGCGGGCTCGCATGACAAACCTTCGATTCGATCCCTGGAGGCAGTCTGCAGAACGGCCCATGGGTTGTGCGTAAGCCCCCACAACACCGGATCGAGCTGCCGCCATACGTCGTCAGTGGCATGATTCCAGGACCACTGCATGTCGAGAGCGAGCTCGGCCAGGGAATCAAACCCGTCAACTTCTCTCGGCAGAATGCCATAGACCGGGTTCGCGGCGCGCTCGGCTTTGCTCATCGCTGCCCCGCCGCCGCAAGCGCATCACCGACGATCGTCTGTGCTTGCTCGACGATGCAGCGCAAATGGTGCGCGCCACGGAAGCTTTCCGCATAGATCTTATAGATCTCTTCGGTTCCGGACGGCCGCGCCGCGAACCACCCGTTTTCTGCCATCACTTTCACCCCGCCAATCGGCTCGCCGTTGCCCGGCGCGTGCATGAGAACAATCTGTATTCTTTCGCCGGCCAGTTCCGTAGACCGGATGTGCTGCGGCGAGAGTCTCTCCAGAATCTCCTTTTGCTGCGAAGTGGCGGGTGCATCGATGCGCTCAAAGAGCGACTCGCCGAACTCGCGCTCGAGCGCGCGATAGGTCTCTCCCGGATCGCGACCCGTGCGCGCGGTCATCTCCGCTGAGAGCAGACACGGGGCGATTCCGTCCTTGTCCGTCGTCCACACCGTGCCATCGAGCCGCAGAAAGGAGGCGCCTGCACTCTCTTCCCCGCCGAAGCCGAGCGCGCCCTTCCGCAAACCTTCCACGAACCACTTGAAGCCGACCGGCACTTCATAGAGGGTCCGCTCGAGCTTCGCGCTCACGCGATCGATCATTCCACTGCTCACGACCGTTTTCCCGACTGCCGCCGCCCTGCTCCACTGCGGCCGGTGCTGGAACAGGTACTGGATCGCAACCGCAAGGTAGTGATTGGGCGGAAGCAGCCCCGTGCTGCGGGTCACGATCCCGTGCCGGTCGTGATCGGTGTCGCAGGCGCACACGATGTCGAAGCGATCCTTCAAACCGATCACTTTCTGCATAGCATAGCTCGAAGACGGATCCATGCGCATGTGCCCGTCCCAGTCCAGCGTCATGAACCGGAACGTCGGGTCGATCTCCTCGTTCACGACTGTGAGATTCAGCCCATAGCGCTCGGCAATCGAAGCCCAGTAGTGAATGCCGGCGCCGCCCAGCGGATCGATACCGATGCGGACGGTCGCGCTGCGGATTGCATCCATGTCGATTACGTGTCCGAGATCGTTCACGTAAGCGCTGAGAAAGTCGTGCCGGTGCGTCGTGGAAACGCGGAGCGCCTTCTCGAAGGACATTCGTTTTACGCCCTGCAGATTGCTTTCGAGAAACGCATTGGCTTTGGTTTCGATCCAGCGAGTGACGCCGCTATCGGCTGGCCCGCCGTTCGGCGGGTTGTATTTGAAGCCGCCTTCATCCGGCGGGTTGTGTGAAGGCGTGACGACGATGCCGTCAGCAAATCCTTTGTCGCGTCCGCGGTTGTAACCGAGGATCGCGTGCGAAACGGCTGGCGTGGGCGTGTATTCGCCGTCCTCCGCGATCATCACGTCCACGTGGTTTGCGGCAAGCACTTCGAGCGCGCTCGAAAACGCGGGCACTGACAGCGCGTGGGTATCGATGCCGAGGAAGAGCGGCCCATCGATATGCTGCTCTCTACGGTAGAGACAGATCGCCTGGGTGATCGCGAGTACATGAGCTTCATTGAAGCTTTTCGCGAACGCCGAACCGCGATGTCCTGACGTGCCGAATGCAACCCGCTGCTCCGGCACGGAGGGATCCGGCGCTTCCGTGTAGTAGGCCGTGATGAGCCTGGGCACGTTTACCAGCAACTCAGGCGTCGCCGGCTTCCCCGCTGAAGGACTGACTTTCGACGCTGTGTCTTTCAAGCCATTCATTGCGCGCGGTGTAACTGGATGCGGTATCGAGGAAGGAACACGGGATGAGGACCTGGCGTGCCGCCTACTTCTTCGGCCCGTATCGGGTAATCTGTTCCCGGGCTGCGGCGATAACATGTGCGAGCGAGAATCCGAAGTGCTGCGCCACGACTTTCGTCGGCGCCGACAATCCGAAGGTGTTGAGGCCGATGATCGCTCCGTCCCGGCCGGCATACCGCTCCCAACCGAAGACAGAAGCCTCTTCGACTGCGACGCGCGCCCTAACCTCGGGTGGAAGCACGCGGTCGCGGTATTCCCTGTCTTCACTTTCGAAGAGTTCCCACGATGGCATGCTGACTACGCGTGCCTTGATTCCTTCTGCCGTCAGTTGCTCATTAGCCGCGATGCAGAGTGAAACTTCGCTGCCGGTCGCCAGCAGCAGCACATCGGGCTTGCCGTCGGGTGCGTCGGCGAGAACGTACGCGCCGCGCGCCACACCGCTTGCCGGTGAGTACTTCGTACGATCCAGTGTCGGCAGTGCCTGCCGTGTGAGAACCAAGCTCACGGGGCGATCCTTGACTCGCATGATCACCCGCCACGCCTCGATCACCTCGTTCGCGTCCGCGGGACGCAGCACGATCATCCCGGGCATTGCGCGAAAAGATGCGAGTTGTTCGATCGGCTGGTGAGTGGGCCCGTCCTCGCCGAGGCTGATCGAGTCGTGCGTCCAGATATAGATGACCGGAAGCTCCATCATCGCGCTGAGTCTGATTGCGCCGCGGCAGTAGTCGGTGAAAATGAAGAAGCTCGCGGCATAAGGACGCAGTTTCGACAAGCTCATACCGCTTGCAATGGCACACATTGCGTGCTCGCGTATGCCGAAGTGAAAATTGCGTCCGCGATAATCGCCGCCGCCATCGCGGTCCCGACGCGGCGCCTGAAATTCGCCGGCGGATTCGAAGCTGAGGTGGGTCTTCGTCGACGGCGCGAGGTCCGCCGCGCCGCCCAGGAGCCACGGCATCTTCCCGGCGATCGCATTCAGCACCTTGCCCGATGAATCGCGAGTAGCCAGCCCTTTCGCATCGGACGGGAAGCTCGGTAAAGCGCTATCCCAGGTTTCAGGCACGTCACGCCTTTGCATGCGATCGAGCTGATCGGCGAGATCCGGATAGTGCTCGCGATAGGCTGCAAATTGATCCTGCCATGTGGTGCGCGCTGTGGCACCGCGGCGGCCCAAATGCTTCGTGAAATGCTCCGGTACGCCCTCCGGCACATGGAATTGAGCATCCGGATTCCAGCCATAGAATATCTTCACGAGCCGTACCTCTTCGGGACCGAGCGGCTCGCCGTGCGCCTCGCGGGTGTCCTGCTTGTGAGGCGCGCCATAGCCGATGTGGCTCTGGACGATGATGAGCGTGGGACGATCGTGCGTGTCGACAAAAGTCTGATAGGCGCGACTCAGCATCTCCAGGTCGTTTGCATCGCTGACGCGGGTGACGTTCCAGCCGTAGCCAACAAAACGTGCGGCTACGTCCTCCGTGAACGCAATGCGCGTTGCACCTTCGATGCTGATGTGGTTGTCGTCGTAGATCCAGCAGAGGTTGGACAGTGCGAGATGCCCCGCGAGCGACGCCGCCTCGCTGCTGATGCCCTCCATCATGTCGCCATCGCCGCACAGGGCGTACACGTCATGGTCGAACAACTCGTAGCCGGTGCGGTTGTAAGTGGCGGCGAGCCAGCGCTCGGCGATCGCCATCCCGACGCTTGTTGCAACGCCTTGTCCAAGCGGACCCGTCGTGGCTTCCACGCCCGAGGTCCAGCCGTATTCCGGATGACCGGTACAGCGGCTGCCCGCCTGGCGAAAACTTTTCAAGTCATCGAGCGTCACCGCGGGACGATTCGCCCGCTCGTAGCTCGGGCTCATCGCTTTCACGCCGCAGAGATAAAGCACACTGTAGAGCAGCATCGAGGCGTGGCCGACCGAGAGCACGAACCGATCGCGGTTCGGCCAGTTGGGATCCTGCGGGTCGTAGCGCAGAAAGCGCTGCCACAAACAGTAGACGGCCGGTGCAGCATCCATCGGCGTACCAGGATGGCCGGATTGCGCCTTCTGAACCGCGTCGATCGACAGCGTGCGCAGGGTATTGATGCAAAGCTGGTCCAGTTGCGCGGGGTCGATCATGGCTTTTCGCGAGCGCCTTTGAGTCGGCGGTAGCGCCGGATGAGCGTGTTGGTCGAGCTGTCGTGCTCGAGCTGCGGCTCGATTGCGCTTTCGAGTTTGGGGAGAGTTCGCTGCGCCAGAGCCTTGCCGAGCTCGACGCCCCACTGGTCGAACGAATCGATGTTCCAGATCACGCCTTGCGTGAAAACGCTGTGCTCGTAGAGCGCAACCAGAGTCCCGAGCGTCTCGGGTGTCAGGCGCTCGGCGAGAAGCGTGTTGGTCGGACGATTGCCGTCGAAGCCGCGATGCGGCACGAGCCCCTCCGGCGTTCCCTCGGCTTTGACCTCATCCTGTGTCTTACCGAACGCCAGCGCCTCGGTCTGCGCGAAAAGATTCGCCATGAGGAGGTCATGATGGTTGCCGATCGGATTCAACGCCTGGCAGAAGCCGATGAAGTCGCACGGGATCAGCTTCGTTCCCTGGTGGATGAGCTGATAGAACGAGTGTTGGCCGTTCGTTCCCGGCTCGCCCCAGTAGATGGGCCCTGTCTGATACCCGACAGGTGCACCGTCGAGCGTGACGTGCTTGCCATTGCTCTCCATGGTCAGTTGCTGAAGGTACGCCGGGAAACGCTTGAGGTATTGCTCGTAAGGCAGTACCGCGACCGTCTGGGTCTCGAAGAAGTTGTTATACCAGACCGCGAGCAATGCCATGATGACGGGCAGGTTCTGATCGAATGGAGCAGTGCGGAAGTGCTCGTCCATCGAGCGAAAGCCCGCGAGCATCGCCCTGAAGCGCTCGGGTCCGACGGCGATCATGGTCGACAGACCGATCGCCGAGTCCATCGAGTAGCGGCCGCCGACCCAGTCCCAGAAGCCGAACATGTTCGCGGTGTCGATGCCAAACTTCGACACGCCCTCGGTATTGGTCGATACCGCAACGAAATGTTTGCGCACCGCCGCTTCATCACGCAATGTGCGCAATGCCCACGCGCGCGCCGTGTGAGCGTTGGTCAACGTTTCGAGCGTCGTGAAAGTCTTGGAGCAGACGATGAACAGCGTCTCTTCGGGCTCGAGGTCGCGCATCGCTTCCGCAAAGTCGGTTCCATCGACATTGGAAACGAAGCGAAAGCACAGGTCGCGCTGGCTGTAATGGCGCAGCGCTTCGTACGCCATCACCGGACCCAGGTCGGAACCGCCGATGCCGATGTTGACCACACTGCGGATGCGCTTGCCCGTGTAGCCTTTCCATTGCCCGCTGCGGACCGCGCTCGAGAAAGCGTCCATGCGCTCGAGAACGGCATGTACTTCGGGTACGATGTCGACGCCATCGATCAGGATCCGCTCGCCTTTCGGCGCGCGCAGGACGGTATGAAGAACGGCTCGCTTTTCCGTGGCATTGATCGGATCGCCGCGGAACATCGCGTCGATACGCTCGCGCAGACCGCACGTCTCGGCGAGCGCCACCAGCAGCCGCATCGTTTCGTCCGTGATGCGGTTCTTCGAGTAGTCCAGGTAAATGCCAGCCGCTTCGGCGATCAAGCGCTCGCCGCGCCGCGGATCGCCGGCAAACAGCTGCCGCAGATGCAGATTACGAATAGTCTGGCAATGATCTTCGAGCGCTTTCCACGCCGGGCGCGAGGTAAGCGTCTGCGCCTTTGAGGGTGCGGTCATGGGTGCGTCGCGGTCCGGGCGGCCTTCGCGAGCGCATCGCGCTTCGATTCGATGCAGGCCATCAGGTCTTTCCACGACCTGTCGAAGGTGGCAGTGCCTTCGCGCTGGAGTTGCTCGGCGAGCGCCGCATCGTCCACCCCCGCTCGCCTGAATTCGGCGAGCACGGTCTCGGCATCGCCGCCGTCAGCCGGCAGGACGCCTCTCACCTCGCCATGTTCGGCGAATGCATGCAGTGTTTTCTCGGGGATGGTGTTGATCGTATCGGGAGCCGCAAGCGCTTCGATGTACAGGGTATCCGGGGCTGCGGGGTCCTTGGTGCCGGTGCTCGCCCAGAGCAGACGTTGCGGCCGGGCGCCCGCATCGATCAGCTTCCTGGAGCGGGGCGACGCCAGCAGATTGCGGTACGTCTTGTACGTGCGCTTCGCGATGGCAATACCCAGCCGATTGCGAAGCTCGGGCGCAACCCGGTCTTTGACAGCGACGTCCCAGCGGCTGACGAAGAGCGATGCGACCGACGCGACTTTCGGATCGAGGCCGGCTGCGAAGCGCCGGTCGATACCCCGCAGGTACGCTTCGGCCGCCGCGATGTACTGCTCGCATGAAAAGAGCAGCGTGACGTTGACCGGCACGCCCGCGAAGATCGATTCCTCGATCGCGGGAACGCCTTCGCGGGTGCCCGGAATCTTGATGAAGATGTTGGCGCGCTGCGCCTGCGCGTGCAACTGCGCCACCGCGCTTATGGTGCCGGCAGTGTCATTTGCCAGCAGCGGCGACACTTCGAGCGATGCCCAGCCGTCTACGCCCTCGGTCGCCTCGTAGGCCGGCCGGAACAGGTCGGCAGCCTGGGCCAGGTCCTCGAGGGCGAGCTCGAAGAACAGCGCCTCACTCGATTTGCCGGGAGCCGCTTTCCTGCGGATCGCATCGTCGTAGAAGCCGGTGTTCTTGATGGCCTGATCGAAGATACTGGGATTGGAAGTGAGGCCGGTGACCGCAAACTCGCTCACGTAGCGCGCGAGCGTGCCGCTCGCGAGGAGTCCGCGGCTGATGTTGTCGAGCCACAGGCTTTGACCGAGATCGCGCAGTTGTCGTGTGGCCTTCATGGTGCCTCCTGTTTAGCGCAGCCGGCGCGAGCGGCGCCGAGCAACGCGGATAAATCGTAATCGACGAGATCGCCGACGCGCTCGACTGTGACATCAGCCGGCGCATAGGCACGGATGTTTCGGGGATCGAGGGCGTAGTGCCCTTGGCGCACGAAGACAGTCGTCAGCCGCTCGCTCCAAAGTGCCTTCATCGCGGCGAGGATACGCAGCTTGTCATCCACCATCACGTAATGGCGCGCCGGACAACGCACTTCGATATCGGCGAGCATGCGCTCCTTGTGAATATAGATCAACACCCGGCCCTCGACCGCATTCCACAATCCCGATCGCTGGACTTTGCGGGGCTGGAACACCACATCGCCATCGGACAGAATGCTCGTCGGTCCGAAAGCGCGTAGATGCTTGATGACTTCGAGGGATCCCGGATAGAGCCGGTCCGCAAACGGATAGTCCACCAGAAACGAAGACATCAGCAGCAACCGTGGATCATTCGCGCTACCAATTCGATACCGCTGCAGCGCGCCCAGGTAGTCTGCGTAACCCAACTCGGCACGTAACGCCTCGAAAATACGCCAGTACCGATCGCGGCTCGCGCTCCCGAACTCGCGCTCGAGATGGTTCCTGAGATCAGCCTGCACGCGGTCGTTGTCGAGCAGCGTGTTGTCCACGTCCAGCAGGAATACGACAGAGTCCGGCGCGCTCATGCTGCCGCTTCCGGTACGGGTCGAATCTGTCCGGTGCGTTTTTCGGCTTGGGAAATGGCCCATGCCGCATTGATGAGGCCGACGTGGCTGAATGCTTGCGGGAAATTGCCGAGGAGTTCGTGGGTCGCGGGATCCACCTGTTCCGCAAGCAGACCGACGTCGTTGGCAAAAGCCAGCGCGCGGGAAAACACTTCCTTTGCGCGTGCCATCTCGCCCACGATGGCCCATGCCTGGGCGAGCCAGAACGTGCACAGCAGGAATGTGCCTTCCTGCCCCGCAAGGCCGTCACGGGCGAGATAGCGATAGACCAGGCCGTGTTTATCGGTCAGTCGGGTAGAGATGGCGTCTATCGTTGACCGCATGCGCCGGTCGTCCGGGGGAAGAAACCCGACGAGGAGCAGCATGAGACTCGACGCGTCGAGGTCGTCCGAGCCGAATACCTGAGTGAACGCGCCCGCCCGCTCGTTCCAGCCCTGTTGGAGGATTGCGCTGCGGATTTCCTGGCGTACCGTCTGCCACCGTGCGACCCGATCTTCCGCTCGAAGCAGATCGGCCAACTGGATACCGCGATCCAGCGCGACCCAGCACATCAGCTTCGAATAGAGAAAATGGCGCGGCTCACATCGCATCTCCCAGATACCCTGGTCCTTTTCTCCCCATCGACTCGCCGCCGCATCGACCACACTGCATAGAAACGCTCGAGTCGTTTCATCTATGCGCTCGAGTTGGGCCTTCAGTACATGCACTGCGCTTATCAGCTCGCCGTAGACGTCGAGCTGGCGCTGATTCCACGCGCCGTTGCCGATTCGCACCGGCCGGCTGCGGCGCCATCCCGCGAGATGCGGAATCTCTCGCTCGGTCAGATCATGCTCTCCACCGATACCGAACATGATCTGCAGATCGGCGTCGCGCTGCAGCTTTGTCATCGCCGCGCCGGTCAGAAACTCGAAGAACTTGTAGGCTTCATCCGGACACGCTGCGACCCAGAGCGCCTCCAGCGTGAGGCTCGCATCGCGCACCCAGGTAAAGCGGTAATCCCAATTGCGCTCGCCGCCGACCGTTTCCGGCAAGGATGTCGTAGGCGCAGCCACCATGGCGCCTGTCGGGTAGAACGTCAGCGCCTGCAGCACGCGCCCGCTGTGCGCCACCATATCGGCCCACGGACCGTCATAGTTCTGGTGCATGCGCGACCAACTGCGCCATGCGTTTATGGTGTCATCCAGGCGGCGGACGATGTCTTTTTCGGTCCACGCCGAAGGCGGCTCTTCCGAGGTCGAACGGTATTGCAGGGCAAAAGCGAGCGCGGCACCTGCATTGAGCATGACGGTGGCGCGCGCGACACTTTGCCCGACGGTCATTTCAATCGGGCTGGAAAGGAACAGGACTGCGGAACTTCCGCGGCCCGACACGCCGCCTTCGAGGGATTTGAGCAGCGGAAGAACGATCCCGAATTCCGGCTTTGGCGCGTATTCGATATCGATTTCGACTTCGCCTTGCGTGCAGGTGATCGTGCGCAAAAGCGCATGAGGCGTCTCTGCGCCCAGATCGTGTCCGCGCTGGTTGGATCCCAAAGCCAGCGCATCGCATAAAACGGCGGTGCCTTTCCGGGTCGTGAACGTCGTTTCCAGCACCATGGTCGCGTCTACGTACCGACGCGTGACCTCCGCCTCGTCAGCAGGCCGGATGCTCCAGTATCCCGCTGATGCATCGAGGATTCGACCGAAAATCGAAGGAGAATCAAAACGCGGAAAACACAGCCAGTCTATCGATCCCTCAGCACTCACGAGCGCTGCGGAGTGGCAGTCGGACAGTAACCCGTATTGCGCAATGGGCAGGTCTGCCATGCTTTTTATCGGACTGCTGGAACGTTCCTGCGTCATAAAGGGCAGACAAAGTCAAACGATCGCGCTCTTCGCGACTCTCGCGTTGAGGAAGCCAGTTGAAGGTTTTGCATGATGGAGATTGGATGACACAAACCGACTTGGCGTTCCGCCCGGCGCTGCTTTCCTATTGTCTCCACCCAAGGACGGTATTGTTCAGGAAATTGGGCTTATCAAGCGTGTGTATCGCCTATATCTTCCACACAGGAGATGATGATGATCAGTAAAAGCGAACACTTTGTCTATGGTCGAGCGGGAGCCGCGCTGGACATCCCGTCGTCCGCGAACCCTGTGTCGCGACCCCATTTACGGGTGGTGCCCCGTAGCGATGCCCCTGTCGCAGCCTCCGCTGCCCTGGACGCTGTCGTGATTGCGACCGATTTCTCGGAGCAGGCCGCTTATGCTGCAAGCCGTGTTGCCGTGCTGGCCGAAGAGGTCAATATGTCCAAGGTGACTGTGCTGCACGTTCTCGAGAGGTCGCGTCTGGAGTCGCTCAGGCAGATACTTCATGCCTCTTCGCATGCGGACTCACACCGACCTGGTTTTGTCAGGCGGCAGCTTGCCGGGGTCGCCGATCAACTGCGCCAGCGCACCGGGCTGGCTGTGGAAAGTCGAGTTGCGGCGGGTGGCACGGTACCGACGATCCAGCGCTTTGCCGCATTGGCTGATCTTCTCGTTATCGGAGCACAGGGCACTCATCCACTACGTGATTTCCTTATTGGTTCCACGGCCCAGCGTTTGCTTCGCAGGACCTCACAACCCGTCCTCGTCGTCAGGCGCAGACCTGAGGCGCCCTATCGTCGAGTTCTCATTGCAGTGGATTTCCAAAATAATCCGAACAACGCACTGGATTATGCGGAGATGCTTGCTCCGCGAGCGACGCTCAATCTGGTTCATGCGTATCACGTCCCGTTCAAGGGGAAAATGGGATATGCCGGCGTTTCTGACGATGTGATTGACTCCCATCGGACGGAGGTAAGGACATCGGCCGCGCGCAACATGACGGCGCTGGTTCTATCACGCACTTCGCCGGCCGTTAAACGCACGCTGATCGTGCACGGTCATGCTGCGCACGAGTTGCTCGAGAAGGAGAAAGAGCTTAAGGCCGACCTCGTGATCGTATCGAGGCGCGACAAGACGCTTACGGAAGAACTTCTGTTCGAAAGCGTGGTTCCGCGCCTGCTTGCGGAATCGCAGTGTGACGTTCTGGTCGTGCGATAGGGCATGAGCGTCTGTCTGCGGGTGCGTGGCGCGAGCGCGCCGCACCGGCGTTCCCGATTCCCGGGGGCTTGCTCAGGCGCTCTCTGGCGGTCTTGCGTCAACGTCAAGGCGATCCCAGTACGGCTCGGGTCCGATCCGCTCCAGGAAGTAGTCGATAAACGCCCTCACCTTGGCCGAGAGATGCCGATTCGGCAGATAGATGGCGTAGATGTGACGCTCGAGCGGGACATAGTCCGACAGCACTGACTGCAGCCGGCCGGTTTGAAGAGCCTTGCCGATGATGAATATAGGCAACAGCGCGATTCCCAATCCGCGCAACACGGCTTCGGAAAGCACGTCATCGTCGTTTACGCGCAGGTCCCCCGAAGCGCGCACCGATATATCGCCGTCCGGTCCGCGTAGCCGCCAAGGATCCTGCGGATTGAAATACGTGTATGTCAGACAGTTGTGTCGCTCCAGATCCTGTGGCGTCTGTGGCATACCATGCCGCGCAAAATACTCCGGGGTGGCGCATATTCTGCGGTTCACAGGAGCCAGCTTACGTGCGACCACGTTGGGGGGCGGCTCCCCAACGATCCTCACTACGACGTCGTATCCTTCTTCCGCCAGATCGACGAAGCGGTCGGTAGTGACCATATCGATCTTCAGATCGGGACGCGCCGCCAGGAACTCGGGTAATGCAGACGCGACGTGCAACCTGCCAAAGGCGACCGGTGCGCTGACGCGCAGTATCCCGCGCGGCTCTGATTGAAGCCGACTCACTGCGAGCTTTGCCTCCTCCAGTTCCTCAACGATGCGCGTGCAGTGCTCGTAAAAGATGGAACCCGCTTCCGTGAGACTCAGAGCGCGCGTCGTCCGGTTCAACAGGCGCGAACCAATGGACTTCTCCAGCTGCGTGATGTGCTTGCTCACGAGCGACTTCGACAGGTTCAGGCGGCGCGCTGCGGCGGAAAAGCTTTTTTCCTCCACAACGTGGGCAAAGATCGCCATGCGTTCGAGGTCTTCCACGGGTCACCTTCGGTCGTATTATTTGCCGACAGTATTCGTCAGAATCGAAGCTCGATCAATATCCTGCCTTGCCATTGAGCGGCGCACGGAAACAGCGTTGTTCCGGTCCCCGGGCTTATCGAAGCACGGCACGTCACCTATAGTAGGTGCTGATCGAAAGGAGAAATAATCATGGATCGGTTCAGTGCATTCGAGGATGCTGCCTTGCTACACCGGATCGACCGCTTGGAACGAGCGGAAGGGGATCTCCAGCAAAGGGCCATGGCGCGAGCATCGAAGGCGGAGGCTGCGGGGCGATGGCTCGGGAGCGATCCCGAATACCGGCATCTGTTATACGTCCTGAGAAAGGTGCGCGAGGACCTGCGCGACACCGAGGATGAATACTTGCGGCGTAGCGCGCCCGCCATGAGGCGAGCCGCCTAGCGGGCTCTTTCATAGGAGATGAAATATGATCGAACTCCACATGTCTTTTTGGAAACTGCTGGTGTACGGAGCGGCACTGTACCTTGTCGCCGTATTCATGATTCGCGGACAATTGCTGAAGCACAGCCTGCGCCGCAAACTCGTTGCCGACCGTGCGGGCGCTCGAAATCGAGGTGCGGCCCCACCGGAACGATATGAAAGGAGAGTGTAGTGAACGCTGAAGATCGCATAGAGGCGAAGCTGGATTACGCGCTTGAAATGACATTCCCCGCCAGTGATCCGTTCACCATCTATATTCCGGAAGTAGAGCGTGACGACGAATGCGCGTTGGCCGCGCACCGTTCCGAGGTCCGGGCCGCGGCATGAAGGCTGCAAGACTCCATCGCGACCCGGTCTTCCATTGCGCTTGCCATTGTTCACTGCGGGAAACAGTATTGTTCGGCCGCGATGGCTTATCAAACGCGCGCATCAGCCATATCTTCCAGCAATACAGGAACATGGCGTAAGTTTTCGGCGCAGGAGATGACGATGAAACAGTTCATGATGATGAACGATAGCGAGCTTGAAAAACACGTAGAGCAACTGAAGCGCGATGTGTGGGACTTCACTGGCAGGGCGGCCCGCGTGGCCAGCGACCTGAAACACGAGGCTCGCGAGTACGGCAACGATCCGCTTTACCAGAGGTTTACGTCCATCCGGGACTTCCTGCAGGAAAAGCTCGTGCAAGCCGAAGGGGAAGTCACGCGCCGCGCACACGAGAAGCCAAAACGGGCCGGCGTTTCGTTTGGCGCCGCACTCCTGGAGCTTTCGTCGCCGTGGCGGCGGATCAGGGCATCGAAATGACGAGCGGGATCTTGCCGCTTCGCGGCTCGCTACGCGGGCTTCCATGGCGTGCGCTTTGTAGTGCAGTTCGACTAATTTCTTTAAGGTGGCAACGATGTCGAACACAGCAATCTGGCTCACGGACCAGGATTACACACGGCTCAGGCATCTGCTCGCCGAGCTGGCCCGCCAGTCGCGGGGCATACAGGTCGGCGTGGAGGCGCTCGAGGACATACTCGGCTCGGCACGGGTAGTGAATCCGGCCGGAGTACCGGAAAACGTCGTGACCATGAACTCACGGGTGCGGTTCGAGGATGTGCTCACCCGGGAGCACGGCACGGTCACGGTCGTCTACCCGGCGGACTCCGATCCGGCCGCCGGCAAGGTTTCGGTGCTCTCGCCGGTGGGCGCGGCGCTGATCGGAGAAACCGAGGGCAGGGAAGTCGAGCTTCCGCTTCCGTACGGGAAGACGCGCCGCATCCACATCATCGGCGTGCTGTACCAACCGGAAGCGCAGGGTGAGTTTGCACTTTGATGATTCTGTCACGGAGACCCGCGAAATGAACGAGACATACCCGATCGAACAGCTCGCGCGAAGCGCCAGAACGCGTTTTCAGGGTGGGTTTGCGCACATGACGATGCAGCTCTTGCCGGCGTTCGAGGGCGCCGCCCTCGAACCGACGGCGCAGGGACTCAAGATACTGGGTATCAACGAAATGGCGCTGGTTGCGCCCCGGGAGTTCATACGCCGCACTCACGAGCACGACGTGCGGTTGGACGAGCCCCGAGTGCGGGAGCTGTGCTACGGAGGGAAACTGCGCGAGCCGGTCATGTGCGTCCGCGTGAGCATCGATTCCACGCATGCGGAGGCGGCGACCCGCGATCTGATCGCACGCGAATCATCGATAGACTCCGTGGACTGGCTGCACGATCCGGTGGTGATTCGCGCACTGGCGCCGTTGCGCAACCTGCTTGGTTATCCTGATGCGCTGGCGGACCTCTCCATGCGCACCGCCGATCTCAAGATGTGGCTCAGCCATTACGCGCCGATGGCATGGGGGCCGGGTGACGATGCGGCGTGAAGCCGCATTATCCCTTCGAGGCGACGCCATAGCGCTGCTCGATATAGCGCCGGAATTCCTGGCGCGTGACATTGCCGTCACGGTTGATGTCCATGTCGTCAAACCGGGGGCCGAAATCAAGGTCGCCATGGGATTCCGCCCGGGTAACGACGCCGTCGGCGTTACGATCCAGTGAATGAAACAGCGCAGTGTCGTGCGCTGCGGCCAACTTGTTATAGGCCGCCCTGTCGTCCGCCGTTGCCGCGGCAGACACCAGGAGCAGGAGAGCAACTGCAGCCGTATGGCAACTGTATTTGCGAAAAGGCATTGCGATTCTCCCGTTAAAAAGACATCCCGGATTCTTCACGCTCGAGTTGCGCTCTTGACCTCATCGATCGTGTCGAGCGCGAGGACCGAGTGCGCGTATGCAGCGCCCGCGCGCATTTCCGCCGCGACCCATATCGCCTCCAGGATCTCTTCCGCAGTAGCCCCGTGGCGCAGTGCGGCCTTGGTGTGTCCTCGAATGCAGTACGGGCATTGGGTGACGTGGGCGGTTGCGACTGCGATCAATTGCTTGGTCTTTGCCGGCAGCGCGCCATCGGCGAAGACGCGCTCGCTGAATCCGGTGAAAGACTCGTGAATATCGGGTGCGAGCTTCTTCCGCATGGTTGCAAGCTCGGCAGTGTTTCGTGGAAAAATGTCTTTCGGCATGGTCGCGTATTCCTTCTCATGCAGTATTGATCTCAATGGCTTGGCTGCTGTGCCGCGCCTCTTTTCATCTGTTCGAGCCATTTGTTTTCATACGCTCGCGTCCGCGACTTAACGCACCACCAGTACCGGGATCTTGGAGTGCGTCAGCACTTTCGCGGTCTCGCTGCCGAGCAGCAGGGCCTTTATGCCACTGCGGCCGTGTGACGCCATCATGATCAGGTCGCATCTGGAATTCCTGGCTTGCTTGACGATCATCTCGTATGGCAAGTCACCGGTAGCTACAACCGTGTCGCATTTTACGCCGGACTTGCTTGCAGCCGCTTTTACCGGGGCGAGAATCCTCCTCGCATACGCCGCCGCCCTGTCTTCGAAGTTCTTCTTCATTGCCGGTATTACTGGCATGAAGCCCCCATCCTGGTCCAGCGCGGGCTGGTGATACTTACCTACGACGTGGACCGCAGTGATCTTTGCCCTAAGCGCTCGCGCCATCTTGATCGCCTGCCGTACACCTTTGTCGGAAAGCTTCGAGCCGTCCGTCGGTAACAGAATGTGCTTGTACATGCCTGCTCCTCGTTTACGTGCTGCGGTTATCACACACGGTTCATGTCGTCAAAATACAGCGGGCCGCGCCGCCATGGGGGGCAATAAAGACCAGGTTCTATCGCTGTGGATGTTCGATTCGCCACCCGTAGCATTGTTCCAGGTGGCGCAGATTTGAAACTCATATTGCCGCCTCCGACGCACCATCATCGATCTTTGTCCCAGATCTCAGTAACCGTAGAATTCTTCGTATCGCATGGCCTGTTCGCCTATTCCGATTTCCGCCAGCATCTGCTGCATCGCAATAGTCATCTGCGGGGGGCCCGCGAAGTAATAGATCGGGCTCTTCAGATCAGGCAGGTGCCGCTCCAGCAGCTCACGCCGGATGAAACCTGTTTCACCTGGCCAGGGCTGCGCCGATTTCTCCCGTTCGGCCATGGTCGCGATCAAACGATAGTTCGGGTTCAACTCATTCATCTTCTGCAACTCGCGGAGAAACGCCGCATCCGCCGGACGCCGGTTCGCGTAAAAGAGATAGAGGCGATGCGGCAGCCGCGCGTTCGCTGCGTGCCGGGCCATCGCAAGAAATGGCGTGATGCCGATGCCGCCGGCGAGAAACACGGCCGGACGCGCCGCATCGTCATGCAGCACCATCTCGCCATTGGGGCCATCCATGCTGACCGTCGTCCCGATCGGCGCTGTCTTCAA
>JBQTHU010000060.1:0-8360 GCA_052389535.1 Betaproteobacteria bacterium
GAGGCGATCACCAACATCGCGGCGGCCGACATCGCGGACATCCACGACATCAAGCTGTCGGCGAACTGGATGGCGGCTGCCGGGCATCCGGGCGAGGACGCCGCGCTCTACGACACCGTGCGCGCCGTGGCGCTGGAGCTCTGCCCGCGGCTGGGGGTGAGCATCCCCGTCGGCAAGGATTCGCTCTCGATGAAGACGACATGGCAGGACGACGGAGCGCCGCGCGAGGTGACGGCGCCGCTGTCGCTCATCGTTTCCGCGTTTGCGCCGGTGCAGGATGCGCGCCACACGCTCACACCGCAGCTTAAGACCGACCGCGGCGATACGGCGCTGCTGCTGGTCGATCTCGGCGCGGGACGGTGCCGGCTCGGGGGGTCGGCGCTGGCGCAGGTTTACGGCGCGGTCGGGAACGAGGCACCCGATCTCGGCACGCCGGAACGGCTCAGCGCTTTTTTCAAGACCGTCCGTACGTTGAGCCGCGAGGGCGCGATACTCGCCTACCACGATCGCGCGGACGGCGGCCTCTTCGCCACGCTATGCGAAATGGCCTTTGCCGGGCGCTGCGGCGTTGCGCTGGAGATCGGCGAGGCGCGGAAAGGAAAGACGCTGATCGAATTCCTGTTCAACGAGGAACTGGGCGCGGTACTGCAGGTGAGGCGCGCCGATCTGCGACGCGTCCGCGAGGCGTTCGGCGCAGCAGGCTTGAACGAAGCCTGCATCGAGATCGGAGGCATCGATCCCGGAGACACGGTGCGCATACTCGACGGCGGACGAGCGCTGTTCGAAGCCTCACGTGTGGCGCTGCACCGCGCGTGGTCGGAGACGACCTATCACATGCAGCGCTTGCGCGACCATCCCGAATGCGCACAACAGGAATACGATCGCCTGCTCGATGCTGACGATCCCGGCCTGCAGCCGCGGCTTACTTTCGATCCGGCGGAAGACATCGCGGCACCGTACGTCGCGCGCGGCGTGCGTCCGCGCGTCGCCGTGCTGAGAGAGCAGGGCATCAACGGCCAGGTGGAAATGGCGGCCGCTTTCGACCGCGCGGGTTTCGACGCGGTGGACGTCCACATGACCGACATCATCGCCGGGCGCGTTGGCCTGCGCGAATTCAAGGGTTACGTCGCATGCGGGGGATTCTCGTATGGCGACGTGCTGGGCGCGGGCGAGGGCTGGGCCAAGTCGATCCTGTTCAACCCGCGCGCACACGAGGAATTCGAAGCGTTCTTCCGGCGCACCGACTCGTTTGCGCTCGGGGTGTGCAACGGCTGCCAGATGATGGCGAGCCTGCGCGAGATCATCCCCGGCGCGGAGCGCTGGCCGCGCTTCGTGCGCAACAAGTCGGAGCAGTTCGAGGCGCGCGTCGCGCTGGTCGAAGTTCAGCGCTCGGCTTCACTGTTCTTCGAGGGCATGGCGGGCAGCCGCATGCCGATCGCTGTGGCGCATGGCGAGGGCTACGCGGAATTCCCGGATGCCGCTGCAGTGGAGGCGGCGCAGCCGCTGATTGCGCTGCGCTATGTGGACAATCGCGGCGCGGCAACCGAGGTCTATCCCTGCAACCCCAACGGCTCGCCGCAGGGCATCACCGGCCTCACGACGGCCGACGGACGCTACACGGTGCTGATGCCGCACCCGGAGCGCGTGTTTCGCACCGTTCAGAACTCCTGGCACCCCGATGAATGGGGCGAGGACGGGCCGCTGATGCGGATGTTCCGCAACGCCCGCAAGTGGGTGGGCTGAGGCGCCCGCTTACTCCACTTTCGCCTTGGAGCGCAGCTCCGCCAGCATCTTCTGCACCATCTGCTGCTGCAGGCTGCGCTGCAGGTTCTGCTTGACGGCGTCGTAGGCCGGCGCCTGGTACGCCCGCTCGTCTTCGAGCCGGATGACGTGCCAGCCGAAATTCGACTGCACGGGCGCGTCGGTCATCTGCCCTTTCTTGAGCTTCACCAGCGCGTCGCCGAACTGCTTGACGTAGTTGCCCGGCACGCTCCAGTCGAGATCCCCACCCCGCTCCTTGGTCCCGGTGTCCTTGGAGCGCTCCGCGGCCAGTTTCTCGAAACTCGCGCCCTTCCGGACCTGGGCGATGATGTCCTTGGCTTCGTTCTCGCTCTCGACCAGGATATGACGCGCCTTGTATTCGCGGCCGCCCAGCTGCACCTTGATGCGCTCGTACTCTTTCTTGAGCGTATCTTCGGTCACAGGATTGCGCTCGAGATAATCCTGCACGTAGGCGTTCACCAGGATGTCCTGCCGGTTGATGTCGATCGCCGCCGCCACTTCGGGTTTCTTGTTGAGCCCTCGCCTGAGCGCTTCCTGGGCGATGATTTCCTGGTTGATGAGTGCATCCCGCACGCTGGTGCGCAGCTCCGGCGTATCGGTCTGGCCTTGCGCGATACGGCTCTTCACGCCGGCGTCGATGCGCGATTGCGGAATGTCCCTGCCGTTCACCTTGGCGCCCTGCGCCCATGCGGCAGGGGCGATCAGCAGAGCCGCAACGATGGCGGCCGTGCACTTCAATTCTGTCGAGATCAGCATCTGATTATCCTTTCGTAGTCATATTTCGTCAGGCGCGTAGGCCTTGATGGCGAGGGCGTGTATCTCTTTCTTCATCATCGTTCCCAGCGCCTCGTAGATCATGCGATGACGCGCCTGCGCCGGCTTGCCCGCAAAGTGCCGCGACACGATGACGAGCATGTAGTGTCCGCCGCCGCCCTTCGCGCCCTCGTGCCCCACGTGCTTGCCGGACTCGTCCAGGATCTGCAGCGACTCCGGCGCCAGTACGGCGAGCCTGCGCTCGATCTCCTGCTCGATCGTCAAGTTTGACTTCACTTTTCCGGCTTGTCCTCGATGTACTTGCCGAGCATCAGCGCCTGCAGCACGACAAAGACCAGCATCAGCCCGATTCCCCCGAACAGCTTGAAGTTGACCCAGGCGTCGGTCGAAAAATTGTAGGCGACAAACAGGTTGAGCGCACCCATCGCGACGAAAAAACCGATCCAGCTCGCGAGGAGCTTGCCCCACACCAGGTCCGGCAGGGTGACCTGTTTTTCCATCAGCGCACGGATCAGGTTCTTCTTGAAGATGCCGGCGGCAACGGCGAGCGCCACGCCGAACAGCCAGTAGAGCACCGTTGGTTTCCATTTGATGAAGGTTTCGTCCTGGAGCAGCAGCGTCGCGCCGCCGAATACGACGATCACCCCGAGGCTTACCCACAGCATGTTGTCCACCTTGCGATGGCGCAGCCAGACCCAGCCGATCTGCACGAAGGTCGCCGCGATGGCCACCGCGGTCGCGACGTAGATGTCGTAGACCTTGAAGGCGACGAAAAACAGCAGGACAGGAAAGATGTCGAACAGGAACTTCATCGGGACGCCAGCGGCGCCATCAGTGGGCCGGCTGCAAAAAAGGCGGCATTATCCCTTTTTGACCGCAGCCCGTCCATCCGGCGCGCCCACGCTCGCGAGCGACAAGCCGGGGCCTATTCTTTCTCGAACCTGAGCGACGCGGAGTTGATGCAGTAGCGCAGTCCGGTAGGCTGCGGCCCGTCCTCGAAGACGTGGCCCAGATGCGCATCGCAGCGGCTGCACAGCACTTCGGTGCGCCGCATGAGGAAGCTCGTGTCGTCCTCGGTCGCCACGTTTTGCGGCACGGCGGGCTGCCAGAAGCTCGGCCACCCGGTGCCGGAGTCGAACTTGTGCTCGGACTTGAACAACTCGGCGCCGCAGCACACGCAGCGATACATGCCGCGCTCGTGGTTGTCCCAATAGGCGCCGGTAAACGCCGGCTCGGTGCCCTTCTTGCGGGTCACGCGAAACTGCTCGGGCGTGAGCGCCTTTTTCCATTCCTCGTCGAGTTTGACCACTTTGTCAGTCATGTTGAACCTCGTGGTGTCAGGGCGCGCTCTGCCGCCGGAGTTCCAGCACCTTGCCGGGGTTCATGATGCCGTGGGGGTCCAGCGTGCGCTTCAGTGTTGCCATCAGTTTCAGTTCGACCGGGCTCTTGTAGCGCACCATGTCGGCGAGCTTGGCGAGTCCGACGCCATGCTCGGCACTGAAGCTGCCGTCGTAGCGGTGCACCACGTCGTAGACCAGCGTGGTGACATCGCTCGCTTCGCGCGCCGCGGCATCGGCCCTCTGGCGGCCGGGGACGAACGTGTTGTAGTGGAGATTGCCGTCGCCCAGATGACCGAAGCAGATGATGTTTGCGCGGGGGAAGCGCTCGAGCAGCGCGGCACGCGCCTCGCCGATGAAGGCGGGAATCCGGCTGACGGCGACGGATATATCGTGCCGGTACAGCATGCCCGCTTCGCCGCGGGCGGCCTCGGGTATGGTTTCGCGCAGGCGCCACAGCGCGCGTGATTGCGCTTCGTTCTCGCCGAGTACCACGTCGATGACCAGCTTCGACTCCATCGCGGCTTCGAGAGCATGCTCGAGTTCACCTCGCAATGCGTCGCCGGTACGCGAGTCGCTCAGTTCCGCGAGAACATACCAATCGTGGGGGCGAGGCAGGGGATCGCGCGTGCCCGGTATGTGCCGCAGCACGAGATCGAGGCAGTTGCGCGAGATCAGCTCGAACGCCGTGATGCGCTCGCCGCAACGGCGGCGCAGCAGCGCGAGCAGCTCGAGCGCGGCTTCCGGGCGCGGCACGGCGATCCACGTAGTGGCCGTGGTGGCAGGCCGGGGAAAGAGCTTGAGCACCGCGCCGGTGATGATGCCGAGGGTGCCTTCCGCACCGATGAAGAGCTGCTTCAGGTCGTAGCCGGTGTTGTCCTTGCGCAGCGCGCGCATGCCGTTCCACACGCTGCCGTCCGGCAGCACGACCTCGAGACCCAGCACGAGATCGCGCGTGTTGCCGTATCGGAGCACGTTTACGCCGCCTGCATTGGTCGAAAGGTTGCCGCCGATCTGGCAGCTTCCTTCGGCGCCGAGGCTCAGCGGAAACAGGCGATCCGCCTCCGCAGCGGCCTGCTGGATGTTGGCGAGTATGCAGCCCGCTTCCACCGTCATGGTGTTGTCGAGCGGATCCACCGCTATGATGCGGTTCATGCGCGCGAGCGACAATATGATCTCGCTTGCGCCCGTGTGTGGCGTGGCGGCGCCGCACATGCCGGTGTTTCCGCCTTGCGGAACGATCGCGGTGCGCGTGTCCGCGCAGACTTTGACCACGGCCGCCACCTCGGCAGTGTTCGCGGGACGCACCGCGGCGAGCGCAGCACCGCGAAAGATGCCGCGCCAGTCGACGATGTAGGGCTCCAGCGCCGCGGGTTCGGTGACCAGTCCTTGAGGACCGACGATTGCGGCAATGCGTTCGAGTAGCGAATGCGCAGTCATGGCAGCAGATTATAAGGGCGCAAAGAAAACAGGCCGGCATCCTGTGAATGCCGGCCTGCGTGTGGGGCGATGCCTGGTGGGCAGCGCCTAAACCTCCTCCTCGCTAAGCGAGGAGCTCGCGCAGCACGTACGGGAGTATCCCGCCGTGCTTGTAGTAATCGACCTCGATCGGCGTGTCGATCCTCAAACGCAGCGGCACCTTGTCGGCCTGCCCGTTCCTGCGATGAACCACCATGGTGACGTCCTGCATCGGCGTGATGCCGTTTTCGATCCCCTGGATGTCGATCGTCTCGGAGCCGTCGATCTTGAGCGACTGCACGCTCGCGCCGTCCTTGAACTGCAGCGGCAGCACGCCCATGAACACCAGGTTCGCCCGGTGGATGCGCTCGAAATTGCGCACGATCACCGCCCTGGCGCCGAGGAGTTGCGGCCCCTTGGCCGCCCAGTCGCGCGAGGATCCCTGGCCGTATTCGTCGCCGCCGAAGACCACCGACGGCACACCCTCCTTCTGGTAGCGCATCGCCGCCTCGTAGATCGGGATCTGCTCCCCGGAGGGGTAGTGGATGGTGATCCCGCCCTCGGTGCCCGGCACCATCAGGTTCTTGATGCGTACGTTGGCGAAGGTCCCGCGCATCATCACTTCATGGTTGCCGCGTCGCGCGCCGTAGGTATTGAAGTCGGCGATCGACACGCCGTGGTTCTGCAGATACTGACCGGCGGGCGTCGCGGCGCGAATGCCGCCTGCGGGACTGATGTGGTCGGTCGTGATCGAGTCGCCGAAGATGCCGAGCACGCGCGCGCCCTTGATCGATTTCACCTTGCCGGGCTTCATGGAAAAGCCGTCGAAGTAGGGCGGCAGCCGCACGTAGGTCGACCTGTCGTCCCACTGGTAGGTTGCGCCCACGGAGGAGGGAATCTCGTCCCACATCGGGTTGCCTTCACCGAACGCCGAGAAAAGCTTGCGGTACATCTCGGGATCGGTCGCGTACTTCATCACCGCGCTGATTTCCTGCGTCGAGGGCCAGATGTCCTTGAGGTAAACGGGCTTGCCGTCCTTGCCCGTGCCGAGCGGATCCTTCGTGAGATCGATGTTGACCGTGCCGGCGAGCCCGAATGCAACCACCAGCGGCGGGCTCATCAGGAAGTTCGCCTTGATGCTCTGGTGGATGCGCGCTTCGAAGTTACGGTTGCCGGAGAGCACCGCCGCGGCCACGATGTCATTCTTCGCAACCGCCTCGTCGATGTGGCCGTCGAGCGGGCCGGAGTTGCCGATACAGGTGGTGCAGCCGTAGCCGGAAACGTAATAGCCGAGCTGCTCCAGATACGGCAGGAGGCCTGAGTTCTTGAGGTATTCCGTGACGGCGAGCGAGCCCGGCCCCAACGATGTTTTCACGCGGGAGGGGGGCTTCAGGCCTTTCTCCACCGCTTTCCTGGCGAGCAGCCCCGCGCCCAGCAGCACGCCGGGGTTCGATGTGTTGGTGCAGGAGGTGATGGCGGAGATCAGCACGTCGCCATGACCGACGTCCACGCCCGACTGGGTGGTCGGCACGCGCCTGGTCATCTCGGCGGACTTGCCATAGCCGCCATCGACGAACGGTTTCGCCATCAACTCGCTGAACTTGCCCTTGAGCGCATCGAGATCGAGGCGGTCGTGCGGTCGCCGCGGTCCGGAGACCGCGGCCTTTACGGTGCCGAGATCGAGTTCGACGACCTCGCTGTAATCGATGTCGCCTTTCTTCGGAATTCCATACATGCCCTGCGCGGTGAGATAAGCCTTGACCGCGGGCACGACGTCGCCGCGCCCGGTCATGCGCAGGAATTCGCATGCGACGTCGTCCACCGGGAAATAGCCGCAGGTTGCGCCGTACTCCGGTGACATGTTGCCGATGGTCGCGCGGTCGGGAACGGGTAGCGAGGACGCGCCGTCGCCGAAGTACTCGACGAACTTGCCGACCACTTTCTTTTCGCGCAGGAGTTGCGTGATGCGCAGCACGAGATCCGTGGCGGTGACGCCGTCCTTGAGCCGTCCGGTGAGATGCACGCCGACGACGTCCGGCTCGAGGAAATACATCGGCTGCCCGAGCATCGCCGCTTCGGCTTCGATGCCGCCCACACCCCAGCCCAGCACGCCGAGGCCGTTCACCATGGTGGTGTGCGAGTCGATGCCTACCAGGCTGTCGGGGTAGTACATGTCGTCCTTGTGCCAGACGACGCGCGAGACATACTCGAGGTTGATCTGGTGGCAGATGCCATTGCCGGGCGGAATGATGTGGAAGGTCTTGAACGCCTGCGCGCTCCACTTCAGGAACTGATAGCGCTCGCGGTTGCGCTTGAACTCGATCTCCATGTTCTTCGTAAGCGCGTCCGGGCTGCCGTAGTGGTCGATCTGCACCGAGTGATCCATGATGAGATGCCCCGGCACGATCGGCTCGATGATTTCCGGATCCTTGCCCTGCGCCTTCGCCGCTTCGCGCATCGCCGCGAAATCGACCACCAGCGGCACGCCGGTCATGTCCTGCAGCAGCACGCGCGCCACCACCAGCGGCACTTCCTCTGTCCGCGCGGCTGTGGGTTTCCAGCCGGCGAGTGTCTTGAGATGGTCCTCGGTGATCTTCGTGCCGTCGAAATTCCGCACTGCGGATTCGAGCACCACGCGCAGGCTGACCGGAAGCCGCGATACCTTGCCGAGGCCGGCCTTTTCGAGGGCCGGCAGCGAGTAGTACTTGCCTTTCCTGCCGTCGACGGTGAATTCCTGCAGGGAACTGTAGAGATTGTGGCTCATGCTTGCTCCTGGATGGCGACGCAAACCGGCCGCGCGCGCACCGCGCGAGGCTGATCGTGTCGGGAAAAAATGGCGTCAGCGCGGCTCGCGGTGATCGGAGTCGGGATGCGGTTCATTGCGCTGTGATCGGACCGAGAGCGGAGCCGGAGGATAGCCTGTGAAAGTAACTGATGAGGTCGTGCAGTGTCAAGGCTGTGGTACATTTACGCGCGGTCTGTGCGGTCCACATCGCTGGAGAAATTCTC